>JAQGMD010000061.1 GCA_028292565.1 Burkholderia sp.
CGTAAGCCAGGGGCGTTGGCGCGCTCAGTATTGCGTGACGAACTGTTTCCACGTAGCGAATACCGGCAGATGTGGGCGCAGCTCAAGGACGGCTTGCCGGAAGCGCAGGCCTGCCGACTCATGGTGGGTCTGCTGGACCTGGCCGGCAATGGCGGCTGCGAGGCAGCGTTGGCGCAGCGTCTGACTCTGTTGCTCGCCGCCGGCGAGTTACCGGATCTGGAACAGCTTCAGCAAGAGATGGCCCCGCGCCCGACGCTGTATCCCACGGTGAGCGTCGAGTTGCCCGATCTGGCTAGCTACGACCGCCTGTTGGAGGTGGCATGAACGGCATTGCGGCCCGTTTGCCGCTGATTCTCAATGAACTAAGGCTGCCCACAGTCAAACGCCTGTGGGCGGGTCTGGCAGAGCAGTCAAACAAGGAAGGCTGGCCGGCTGAACGCTTCCTTGCTGCGGTAATGGAACACGAACTGGCAGAGCGAGAAACCCGGCGGCTGGACCGGCATCGGCTGGAATCTCAGCTGCCGTCTGGCAAACTGCTATCGAACTTCGACTTCACGACCGTGCCGACTGTATCGAAGGCCCACGTCACCGCGCTGATCGAAGGCGACAGCTGGATTGAGCAAGGCGCCAATCTGTTGTTGTTCGGGCCGCCGGGCGTAGGCAAGAGCCACCTCGTGTGCGCTATTGGTCACGGCCTGATTGATCGCGGATATCGAGTCCACTTCACGCGCACCGGCGATCTGGTGCAACGGCTACAGGTGGCTCGCCGCGAGATGCGACTGCCGACCGAGATCGCCAGACTGGATCGCTTTGACCTGCTGATATTGGACGACCTGAGCTATGTTCGACGCGACCAGGCTGAAACCTCGGTACTGTTCGAGCTGATCGCGGCCCGCTATGAAAGGAAGAGTTTGGCGTTGACGGCAAATCAGCCGTTCTCCGGCTGGGATCAGGTATTTCCAGAGGCCGCGATGACGCTCGCCGCCGTAGATCGCCTGGTGCATCACTCGACGATCTTTGAACTGAACGTCGAAAGCTACCGACGCCGTGCAGCTATGCCGGGGCATGCCCCGGCACAGCTTAAACCCAAGAATAAAAAGGACTAAAACCGTCTCGCTTCACCGGCCAAGATAATTGACGCCGACCGGTCAAGATAGTTGACGCCACCCATCATCAGCATCCTGAAGGAAGCCGAAGCGGGTGTAAAGGTGGTGGAGCTATGCCGCAAGCATGGGATAAGCGACGCCACCTATTACAATTGGAAAGCCAAATTTGGTGGTATGACTGTGCCGGATGCGCAGCGGTTGAAGGCGCTGGAAACCGAGAACGCGCGACTCAAGCGCTTGCTGGCCGAATCCATGCTGGACAATGCGGCGTTGAAGGACATCGTAGGCCGAAAGTGGTAGGCCCACAGGCCAAGCGTGCGGCAGTTTCGCATCTGATGGCGACCCATAAGATGGGCGTCACGCGCGCTTGTGGGCTCATCGGCATCTCTTCCCCTATACCGGTACGAAGCCAAACGACCAGCGGATACGGAGTTGAAGACTCGGCTGTGCGAACTGGCGGTGCAAAAGCGTCGTTATGGCTATCGTCGTCTGCATGTGCTGTTGCGCTGGGAAGGCTTGGAAATCAACAGCAAGCGTACTTGCCGGGTCTGCCACGAAGCAGGCCTGATGGTGCGCAAACGGAAACGAAAGCGCATTGCCGAGGTGGAGCGCCAAGTGAAAGCACCGGCATTGGCACCCAATGAAAGCTGGTCCATGGACTTCGTTTCGGATGGCCTTGTAGACGGCAGGAGGCTGCGCTGCCTGAATATCGTTGATGACTTCACCAAGCAATGCCTGGCTATTGAGGTCGACACCTCACTGCCAGGACGACGTGTCGTCAGCGTTCTGGAGCGGTTGGCAGAAAGCCGGGGCTTGCCGAAATCGATAACCATCGATAATGGCCCAAGTTTGCCGCTAAAGCGCTCGATGAATGGGCTTACAGCCAAGGGCTACACTCGCACTTTATCCAGTCCGGCAAGCCACAGCAGAATGCGTACATCGAGAGCTTCAACGGCAAATTCAGGGATGAGTGCCTGAACGAGCATTGGTTCGTCTCGATGCGCCATGCCCGGCAGGTAATTGAAGAATGGCGCCAGGAATACAACGACCAGCGGCCGCATAGCTCGCTCGGCTACCTGGCGCCAAACAGGTTTGCAGACAGTTTTTTAACCGCAGACCCCATATCGATTGCGGACTAAATTGGGTAGCAGGTCAGCTGATCCGTCATTCTGCCGGAGTCAGCCATACTCCAGCATATCGGCTTCAATTTTCGCATCAAGGGTTTGCTTCGCCGGGCTGTGCCCGCCCCTTGACCTGAAGTTTGAACCCACTCAAATTTCAAAAGAGGCGAATTTTGCTAGCGTCTACCAAGGGCAGCGTCAAAAGGATACAGGGAGGCGCGATTCGATCGCGTTTGAATCGGGCCGGGTCCGCAAAACCGCAAGCCGACTTTGTTTAGTGACTTCCAAAATTTAATGTAGCGGTTACTAAATAATGAGTGCAAGGCCTGCACAGAATTTTGAACAAACAAATTGAGGGTTGCGAGCACTCTACCCCCATGCTAAATTAGCCGCTAATGTAGGGAGTACCACATTAAATATGGCTGCGCACCCAGCACCATGTGCTGCATCGGCAACAAGAAAAGTGACAAAGAAAGCTGAGCACAATGACAGAACATACTAAAGACAGACGGATTGCCAAACCTTGAGCCGCCCGCCGTTCAGGTGTTGCAGGGGGCACGTCCGCGCAATGAACGCCTGGCGGCCAATAAGATCGAGTCCAATGCGTACCCGGTCCTGTGTCAGATCAACGAGGGCCGAACCGGGGTTTGTTACCGGTATGCCAATGAAGGTGGGGCCTTGGTGCGCGTCGATCCCGTTTTGCTAATGCAAGGCGCGCCGGCCCCCATTGCTGAGCGTCAAGTCGTTCCTTTGTTAAGCGCGAGTTCCGGTCCATCTTCTGAAGAGGAATGGCCAAGTAGGCCCCACAGCGTGGAGTGGCGATTTACTCAACGCGTGGAAGGTCTTCGTCACTGGCGTGGGGTCTTCGACTCTGACGGTCGCTGGCACTTCCAGCATGGCCCGATGGACCTGATCATTGGCGGCGACGGAGCGCAGAACGCGTTAGAGCGCGCGCACGAAGCGGCCTGGGCCCGATTTGCGCCTTTGCTCGGTGACGACGAGCTGCCACTACTACGGCACCCGATCAAGGATGGATGTCCGCTAAATCTTGGTGGCGGTCGCTGTGACTGACAGTGGAAGACCGCTCGCGCGCATTGGAGGACTGCAGGTAAGCGAGAGCGAGGGCAAGGACGGGCTGCGGTGAAGGCAGGGGCGTAACTCCTTAGAAGTTGTACGAGCACCCCGAGACGCTGTGTTGGTCGCTTATAAAATTTTGGTATCTGTACAAGCAATGTTCCCTTAGAAGTCTTAAGCAGCCGAAGCTTTTTAATCGGGATTTAGCGTGGCGTGATCGTCAAGGACGCAAGGCGCCAGGTCCCTCAGCCAAGTGAAGGTAATTTGCAATGACGACAAGACGCGAAGTTGTAATTGGCGCCGGCCTAGCCGGACTTGCGGCTCTGCTGCCCATTGGTAGTGCCCGGGCACAGGGCTATCCTAAGCGGTCCATTACTGTTGTTGTCGGTTATCCTCCTGGAGGAGCGATCGACTTTACGGCGCGCCTTTTCGCTGACGGATTGCACAAAAAGGTGAACCAATCCGTCATTGTCGACAATCGCGCCGGCGCAAACGGATTGATCGGCCTGCAGCTCGTTTCCCGCGCCGAGCCCGACGGCTACACCCTGGCGCTAGCGGGTGCGTCGAACGTCACCGCTGGGCCCCACCTCCAGCCGACGGCCTTTAATCCGCTGGAAATGGAGCACATTTCGAGGCTGGTCAAAGCGCCGCTGACCCTGGCTGTACGGAACAACTTTCCGGCTCGGACTGTGGCCGAGTTCATTGAATACGCGAAGAAGAATGAAGTCACCTTCGGTTCTGCGGGAGTCGGCAGCAGTCATCACCTCACCGGCGAGCTTTTCCGCCTTCGCACAAACACGAAGTTACTGCATGTCCCTTACAAGGGATCGGGGCCCATGCTCAACGACTTGATGAGCGGCGAAATTGCCGCTTCGTTTGGCGACCCTACGCTTGTCAAGGTAGCCAAAGCGGGAAAGATCCGGGTGCTCGGTGCATCTTCAGACGGTATTTGGAAGCTCAACCCCGATTTGCCACCCATTAGTCAAACTGTTCCAGGTTTCATTGTGGAAAATTGGTATGGCCTTGCAGCCCCTGCGAAGACGCCTAAGGATATCCTGCAACAAATTTACAGCCAAACCGTGCTCGCTATGAGTGATCCTGTGATTAGCCAAAAGCTTGCCGACCAAGGTCTCGAGCCAGCGCTAATGGAAACTGCCGCTTTCAAGGAATTTATCAAACGCGACTCAGAGATGTGGGGCTCGCTTGTTCAACAGGCAAATATTCGCCTCTAAATGGAAGGTGGCTGCGTGATGCGGGAGATTCGAGGCTTTTGTACACTGTGCCGCTCACAATGCGGCACAGTCAACTTGGTAGAGGGCGATAGGCTTGTCGAAGTCAAGCCAGATCCGCAGCATCCGACGGGCGCCGCGGTGTGCCTCAAGGGTAAGGGCGGTCCGGAGATGATTGCAGCTGACAACCGGCTGCTCTACCCAATGAAGAGAACCAGGCCCAAGTCGGACCCTGATCCCGGCTGGGCTCGCATCTCTTGGGAAGAAGCCTTGGAGATTACGGCCTCGCGCCTGCGTGAAATCCGGGAGCAATCTGGGCCCGAATCCGTCGCATTCGCAGTCACGACAAAGAGCGGCACGCCAATCGCAGACTCGATTGAATGGATTGATAGATTCGTTCGAGTCTTCGGCAGTCCAAACGTGGCAGGCGCTGTAGATATTTGCAACTGGCACAAGGACAATGCGCACAAATTCACGTTTGGGGTAGGGACTCCGCCTGCCGATTACGCCAACGCCGACCTCATTATTCTATGGGGGCACAATCCAACCAGCACTTGGTTGGCGCAATCCGAAGCAATCGCCAAGGGTAGAAATCGAGGCGCAGCTCTGATTGTCGTGGACCCGCGCGCGACCCCTCTTGCGCAGTCCGCCGATGTTTGGCTTCAAGTGCGGCCCGGCACTGATGCGGCGTTAGCCCTTGGACTGTCTCGCCTGATTATTGAGTCCGGCGCCCAGGACCACGAATTCATTCGGCAATGGACAAACGCGCCGCTGCTTGTGGACAAAGTTAGCGGCAGATTCTTGCGGGCGGAGGAAATCTGCAGTGATGCACCAGCTGGATTTGTGATATGGGACGGAAGCGAAGGCCGTCCGGTCGCTTATGACACGGCTCGGCGCATCGACGGGCGGATTGCGACCACCTGTGCCTTGCGGGGTGAATTCGAGGTTTTAGACCTGTCTGGCCAGACCCGCTGCTGCGCGCCTGCATTTGAGTTGTATGCCGAGGCGTGCAAACCGTGGACTCCGGAAGCGGTGGAGGCAGTGACCGGGGTGTTAGCAGCTCGTCTGGAAGATGCCGCGGCATTGATATCCCATCATCGAAAGATTGCCTACCATGCCTGGAACGGAGTTGGGCAGGGGCCGAATGCAACCCAGATCGAGAGATCGATCGCGACGCTCTATGCCCTTCGTGGCTGTTTTGATGATGTCGGTGGAAATCGAATTTACGCGAAACAACCCATCAATAAAGTTGATGCTTTAAGCTTGATCTCGAAGGAACAACTTCAAAAAGCTCTCGGCATACAAGAGCGACCACTGGGACCGGCCGCCGAGGGGCGCGTCAAGCCGATCGACGTGTATCGAGCGATGATTACTGGTAAGCCGTACAAGATACGAGCGTTCGTTGGTTTCGGAACGAATCATTTGATGACCCAGACGGATGTTGAAGAGATCCGCGCAGGCCTTGAGGCGTGTGAGTTCCATGTTCACTGCGACATGACTGACACCCCCACGGCGGCTTACGCAGATGTCATACTTCCAATTTGCATGCCGTGGGAACGCGAATCGTTACGAGTTGGATTCGAGATTAGCGAAGCAGCCGAAAACTTTATTCAGTTGCGTCCGGCTATGGTCCCGCCTCGCGGCGAGTCACGATCCGACTTGGATGTCGTGTTCGACCTTGCATGCCGCTTGGGCATGAAAGAGCAGTTTTTCAATGGCCGGGTCGAGGCCGGCTGGAACCACATGCTTGCGCCGCTGGGAATCAGCGTAGAGGACCTACGTCGAACGAATGGAGGGATTTCCCGGCCCTTGAAACATACCACACGCAAGTACGCGCAAGAAGCCGGGGACGGGAGGGCAGTAGGTTTTGCAACTGAGACGCGTCGAGTCGAGTTCTACTCCGAACTTCTTTTCAGGGCCGGCTATTCGCCGTTGCCGGAGCACCGCGATTACCGGGACTGCGACCCCGCCTTTCCGCTTCTGCTGACCAGCATGAAGAACGGCTATTTTTGCCACAGCGAGCACCGCGACGTCCCGTCTTTACGAAAGCGCTCTCCCTTCCCCCAATTATTCATGCATCCATCGCTTGCCATCGAAAAGCGCATCGCGGAAGGAGATTGGGTAGCGGTGAGAAGCCGTGCCGGAAAGACTTCCTTCAGAGCGAAGTATGACAGTTCATTGCAAGCTGATGTGATGGCGGCTGACTTCGGATTTTGGGAGGGTAACGACGCACTGGGCATACCGGGCGCGGCGGTCACCGGGCGTGGCAACAGCAATTTCAATGCCTTGGTAAGCGCTTCACTGCGTGATCCAATCAGTGGTTCGACCAATCACAAGGCTGTTGAGTGTGCTATTGAGCTAGATCTCTGGCACGGCGCGCCCAGATGGAATGGCTTCCGACGCATGCGCGTGAGCGAACTGCATTGGGAAACCGAACACGCGCTTCGGATTGTTGTTCAGTCGGAGTCAACAGATCTTCCAAACTACCTTCCCGGTCAATACGTCAAGATTCGGGTGCCGGAACCAGGAGCAAATGCCGCTATAGTGCGCGCCTACTCACTGATCGGTAAGGCCGACATGCACGGAAGACGCAGCTACGCATTCTGTGTCGGGCGGGACACGGTTAGATCGGATGTACCAGGCAAGATGTCCAGCCACCTGCATAGCACCCTCAAGGTGGGTGACCTGCTCGAGGTTCAGGCGCCGAATGGAATATTCACAATTCCGACAAAGTCGAAACGGCCAGTGCTTTTAATTGCTACAGGGATTGGGATTACACCGTTCATCGGTTACCTTGAATCGCTGCTGGAACATGGCGTCAATCAAGAAGTTGTGCTTTTTTATGGGAATCGCAACAGTAGCCAGCACGCGTTCAAGCAACGCCTTGTAGAAATTCAAAATAGCTTGCCAGGTCTGCAGATAATTAACTTTTACTCGCGGCCGCTTTTGCAAGATGTTACCGGCTTTGACTTTCAAGTAGAAGGACGTATCGATTTTTCACTGCTCGACCCGTCGCTTATAAGCAGAGGGATCCGGGTCTATATTTGCGGATCCACTGGCGTTGTGCAGTCTACAAAGAGAGCCCTGAGATCACTTGGGGTTCCAAAGCACGATATCTTTAGCGAACTCTTCGTTTCCGAGACTGCTCCCGAGCTGAATCTTGATGCAAGCCTCACTTTTCCCGTCAAATTTAAACGCAGCGGAAAGCAGGTCGAATGGCGCCCGAGCGACGGCACGCTGCTGAGTCTCGCCGAAAAACATGGCATCCAGGCTCCCAGCGGCTGCCGAGTAGGCCAGTGTGAGAGTTGTCTCGTCACCGTAATCTCAGGAAAGGTCAGGCATCTACATGGGCAAGAACCGGAAGAAGCGTCAACTGTGTTAACTTGCCAAGCCATTCCGGAAGGATCGGTCTCGTTAGATTTATGACGGCTTGCGGATTTGAATGACACCGTAATCGTTAGCACCCTCCGCGGTGGATCAGGCATGGGGCGTTATCTGGAAAACATGCTGGGTTTCAGTGACGCCCTTGTCGGCCCCTGTGTCACTTTAGTCGGTCATATTCCCGCTCCCATGGCTTCCGCGAATACCTTCAAGGGAAATAGTACGGCTTCCGTTAGGACACGGAAGCAATCCATGGTCTCACAAGTCACCGGCTCTATCAGATTGCCAGAGCTGAATGGCGACGGATTCGGATTTGGCGGCTTTGGATTCTGTTCCGAAACGATTCATGATGGAATTGACTTCGTTGAGCAGCTCGGCTCCCTTCAGGCTAACGCACCGACGCCAAAAATATTTAGCGTGCTTCCACAAGATTTCAATTCGATTGAGCTCTGGGCTGTAGGGTGGCAAGTAATACAGGTACAAGTTTCGGTAGGCCCATTGTTGGCGTTTGCTTTCCATAACCTCGCCTTTGTGAATGGCGGCGTTGTCAATCACCACAATGCAAGGAACAGGGTGAGGCTGTTCGCTCAGGCGGTCGAAGAAAGCGATCACGTCATCGCGAACAGTCGGCCGCTGCTGGGCAACCCGGGAGTGTCAGTTTTTTTGTGTGCCGGGCCTCGGAGACTTTTCCACGGCGTCGCTCGCTGCCCCCTCCGAGTGGCATTTCGGAGGGAACGTGTCTAAAACAGGTCTAACCGGTCGGTCAAGCGGGCGCCAACATGCTACGGATGTTGAAGTCCTCCATTCCCCGCGCTCCGGCAGCGCTTCCCGCCAGCGTTAATCGACCCCGAACGTCTGCTCTTCAATTGTCCGACCGGTTCGGTCGTCTGCGGTATTTCCCCTTATCGTTTGAACTACCGCCGTATGTCTCGACTTTGGTCGGATTGACTCAACTTGTAAATAGTGCTCCTGAACAATCTCCGCGTGCGACGCATCTTGCATGTATACATTTGCACTACATTGAAGAAATTTGATGCTGATTGAGCGCCATTACGTCTCGCTCGCTCTTTACCTGAACGATGCCGCCTTCATGAGGCACGCTGTAAACGTCGCCGTCGTATCCTAAAAACAGAAGGTGAGGGGTGAGTGGCAAGAGTGCTAATACGCCAGCTGACCCGAGGCCGAAGGATAGGCCCAGTGTTCGACTGTTCTTTAGCTGCCATTTGTTTGTTAAAACGGCCGGGTTGTCAGAAGTGATGAAAGGTAAGTCAATCTTGTTTTTTAGAAGACAGAGCTTCAGGTCGTCAATTACATGCATTGAGCTCGCGAATGCCCTCATTGCGATCTGAACGGCCTCTTTTATGCCAATTGAAAATTCGCCCGGCGGAAGGTCTGCAAGCGTTCTGGTTGATTCGCTCATTTCAACAGCTCGCTTTGCAGCGGCTTCAGTGCGAAGGGCTTTTGACGCAGTAGTAATAGCCTTGCAGAGTGGGGGCTTCGTACCTCCCTCCACAAGGCTGTCGAGAGAAAACCTACCGT
Source organism: Burkholderia sp. (assembly GCA_028292565.1). The sequence continues at coordinate 9,451 of JAQGMD010000061.1, forward strand.
ACCGGCGAAACTTGCAGCTCGTTCTCCGCAACATGCAGCGCCGCTTGCAGTTGCGTCGTAGCTCCCCCGAATTTGAAGGTCAAATCCAGGGCCGAGCGAATCACCTGTACGCGCATTTGCGTGATTTTCTCATCGGTGAAGCGGCTAGCAGGACCGGTAATCGCGAGGGCGCCGATACAGCGGCCGCCTGCCTCAAACACGGGCGCGGAAACTGCAGCAGTGTCCGGGCTGATCTCGCCGCGACTCAATGCGAAGCACGCTTCGCGGACCGCTTTCCACCGCACATCGTCAGGCGACGCGTCGAACGCGCTTAATACCTTTCCGGCGGCTCCATCTGGCAGCGGCAACACGTCGCCCACACGCACGTGGTCGCGGATTTTTTGCGGCGAATCAACTCGATAAACGCAGACGCGAACGGCACCTTCCCGTACATTGAATGAAGCGCTTTCTTCCGTTTGCTCAACGAGTCGAGTCAGAATCGGATTAATCAGCTCGGGAGGGCGTATCCATCGCTGATAAATACCGCCCAAATACAAGGCGGCGGGACCGACATGATAATTGCCGTCTGCCTGCTGTCCGACATAACCGAACCGTTCTAGCGTAACCAGCAGGCGCAGCAAGGTGCTCTTGTACAGGCCAGTTCGGCGCGAGATTTCCGCCAGCGGCAAGGACAAATCGGCTTCCGTGAACGCGGCGAGAATAGTTAAAGCGCGCTCCAGCGTCGCAACCCCTTTTTCTTCCATTGAGTCCTCTTGACTGTGTAATTCTAATATTTTGCCATTTTTTCAAACGATCCGCTTGCAAACTTTTTTGGAATAGAATACTGTTCCGTTATCGCAGAACAATATTCTTTTGGAGAGATATGAGTAATAAATATCTGGAAACCCCTGTTCTTATTGCAGGCGCCGGCCCTGTCGGGCTCGCGCTGAGCGCCGATTTGACGTCGCGCGGCATTCCCTCGATGGTGGTGGAAACCCGTACCGATGTCACCGCTCATCCCCGGGCGACGTTGCTCGGCTCGCGTTCGATGGAGTACTACCGCCGCTTGGGCCTGGATGAAACGATCCTGCGCTCGGGGCTACCGACGCAGTTCGGCTACGACGTGATCTTCTGTACGCGGCTGTCCGGCGGACACGTGCTGTACGAACATCGCACCGCCTCCGCCGACCAGTACCTGCAAATGCACCGCGAGATGCGTTGCGATCTGCCCGAGTCCGCATGGACGCCCTACTTCAAGGTGCAGATCGGTCAGCAGGCGCTGGAACCGGTCGTGAAAAATTGGCTGCTCGAAAAGGGCAAGGCCGATTTGCGCTATGGCTGGGAGTTCGAGCGATTCGAACAGGATGCGGACGGCGTGACGTCGGTGATCCGGCATATCGGCACCGATGAAAAGCTCACGGTGCGCTCGCGCTTTCTGGTCGGCTGCGACGGCGGCCGCAGCGCCGTGCGCACGCAACTCGACATTCCATATACCGGCCGTGGCGCCATGCGGCGCAACGTGAGCTTCCTGTTTCGTTCGTCGGAATTCCTCAAGGTCGCCGCAGTCGGCCGCGCCAATCTCTACTTCATGTTCACGCCGGGTGGCTTCGGCGTGTTCACCAACATCAATGGTCGCGACCTCTGGAATTATCAACATTATCTGCTCGATGACCACGAAGAAGATCCGTCGATCGACCCCGAATCCGAGATCCGTCATGCGATGGGCTGCGATTTCAAATTCGAGATCCTGCAGGTGATGCATTGGTCGCACCATCAGTCGGTCGCAGACCGCTTCCGTGACGGCAACGTGTTCCTCGCCGGCGATTCGGCGCACCTATTCTGCCCGACGGGCGGCATTGGCATGAACACCGGTATCGCGGATGCCTTCGATCTCGGCTGGAAGCTCGGCGCGGTGCTTAACGGCTGGGGCGGCGAGGGCTTGCTCGACAGCTATGAATGGGAGCGCCGTCCGATCGCCTTCCGCAACACGCTCGCCGCCGCGTCGAATGCCGACCGCATAGATTCGATGATGAAGACCACGCCCGCGCTGATCGAAGAGAATTCGCCGGAAGCCGGATCGCTGCGCGCAGTGTTCGCGAAACGGCTGCGGTGGCTGTCGAAGCAGTTCAACACGGCGGGACTGCATCTTGGCTACCGCTATGCCGAATCGCCGATCATTGTCGCCGACGGGTCCGCCGAACCGCCGGATGATGCGCGCGTCGTGGTGCAGTCGACTTGGCCAGGTTGCCGCGCACCGCACATCTGGCTCGAGCCCGGTAAGTCCACGCTGGATTTGTTCGACGGCCAGACTTATGTGCTGGTGCAGACCGGCGACGGCGTCAATGATACACAGGGCGCGCGTGCATTCGAGGAGGAGGCACGTCGGCAATCGATCCCGTTGCGCAGCGTTCGGCTCCACGATGCGCGCGTCGCCGCGTTATATGAGCGACCCCTGGTACTGGTTCGTCCGGACGGTCACGTTTGCTGGCGTGGCAACAAGGCGCCAGCCGATGTCACCGAGGTACTTCGCACCGTAAGCGGCAATCAGAACAAATAACAGGAGACAAGCATGAAACTCGTTCGTTATAACGAAGGGCGGATCGGCGCGGTGGTGGCAGATCGCGTGATCGATCTCACGCAGGAGCTGGGCGTCGCGCCGGCGGAATGGCCGCCGGTGGGAATGCTGCGCGTAATTCGCGATTTCCCGGAAAAGCGCGCCGCGATCGAAAAGCGGCTCCAAGGCGGGGGCGGCACCCCGCTCGCAGAAGCGCGGCTGCAGACGCCGGTCGAGTGGCCCAACAAGCTAATCGCGTATCCGGTCAACTATGTCGACCATGCGACCGAAATGTCGTCGACCGGCTTCGCGAATGTGCAAGGCTTCTTCCTGAAGGCCAATTCATCGCTGATCGGTCCACACGACGCGATCGAGCTGCCGGCGCTGCCGGAGCGCTCGGTCCATCATGAATGTGAACTGGCGATCATTATCGGCCGCGAAGGGCGAGAAATATCCGAAGCGGACGCGTACAAGCATATCTTCGGCTACGCGTGCCTAATGGACATCACGCTCCGCGGCAAGGAAGAGCGGGTGATGCGCAAGTCGTATGACACGTTCACCGTGGTCGGTCCTTGGATTACGACGGCCGACGAGGTCGGCGACCCGTCCGCCATCAATCTGAAGCTGTGGGTGAACGACGAATTGCGCCAGGACGCGAACACGCGCGATTTGATCGTCGACATCCCGAAGATGGTGTCGCTCGCTTCGTCGGCGGCAACGCTCTACCCCGGTGACATCATTGCGACCGGCACGCCCGCCGGCGTCGGCCCGATCAGCGACGGCGACAGGGTTGCGATCGAAATCGAACGCGTCGGCCGCATGGAGGTCCCGGTGCGCCAGGGCACGCGCGGACGCAACTTCGTATTCGATAGAAAAATTGCCTGACCCAACTTAATAAAAGACAGAGAGGAGACCATCGATGTCAGCATCTTCAAGGTTTGAATCACTCACCGACAACGCGCGCGGACTCGACGATCTGTACCCGATCCTGCGCGAACGGCGCTTCACCGCCGGCTGGCACAAGAAGACGCCCTCGCTGTGGAACGAACCCAAAACCGAGTTCCAGCCACGCGGCTGGAAATACGCGGAAGCGAAGCGGCTGATGGACCTGGCCGGCCAGTGGATCGGCACCGACCTCGCCGAGCGCCGCAATCTGTTGATGTACGACCCGGTCGGCGACAACGAGTACGCGTCGCTGCCCACCCTTGTCTGCGCGTATCAGATGCTCAAGCCGACCGAGCATGCGCGCGCGCACCGGCACACGCCGAATGCATTGCGGCTGGTACTGGATGCCGAAGAGGAAGTCTTCACGGTGGTCGACGGCGTACAGCTTCCGATGCGACCCGGCGACGTGCTGCTTACGCCGGGCTGGACTCACCATAGCCACTTCAACAACGGCGGATCGAACGCGTACTGGATCGACTTCCTCGACGTCCCCCTCGTGCACCGGCTGGACTCGATGTTCTTTGAACCGCACCCAGACCATTACCAACAGGTGGCGGAAAAACCTGAGCAATCGGCGTGGCGGTTCTCGATCGAAGAGCAGGCGCGGCTTCTCGCTGCAGCCGGCGAGACAAGCGGACACCGGCAAGCAATACTCGACGCGCCGTCGATGAAGTCGATCCAGCTCACCGCACATTCGCTCGCGGGCGGTGCGGCGACCCGAAAACGCCAAGTCGCCGCAAACCAGATCTGGGCAGTCATCGGCGGTTCGGGCGTG
>JAQGMD010000068.1 GCA_028292565.1 Burkholderia sp.
AAGAAAGGCATCAGCGCCTTCTGGGTGCCGACCAACACGCCCGGCTATATTGTCGCGCGTCTCGAAGACAAACTTGGCCAGCATTCCTCCGACACCGCGCAGATCCTGTTCGAGAATTGCCGCATCCCGGCCACGAACCTGATCGGCGAGGAAGGGCAGGGCTACAAGATTGCGTTGTCCGGCCTGGAGGGCGGGCGCATCGGCATCGCCTCGCAGGCGGTCGGCATGGCACGCGCCGCGTTTGAAGCGGCGCTGGCCTACTCGAAGGAGCGCACCAGTTTCGGCAAGCCCATATTCGAGCATCAGGCGGTGCAGTTCAGACTATCCGACATGGCGACGCAGATCGAAGCGGCGCGCCAATTGATCCAGCATGCCGCGAGCATGAAAGATGCCGGCAAGCCATGCCTGAAAGAGGCAGCAATGGCGAAACTGTTTGCAAGCGAAATGGCGGAGCGCGTCTGCTCGGATGCGATCCAGGTCCACGGCGGCTACGGTTACGTCAGCGACTTTCCGGTGGAGCGCATCTATCGCGATGTGCGGGTGTGCCAGATTTACGAAGGCACCAGCGACATCCAGAAAATTTTGATCGGCCGGGCATTAGCCTGAAAACCCTCAGGGAGAACCATGAATCGCCACATTGATTTCTACTTTGATTTTTCATCGCCGTACGGCTATTTCGCATCGACCCGCATTGAAGCGCTCGCGGCGAAATATGGCCGCACGGTGAAGTGGCATCCACTTCTTTTGGGAGTGGTATTCAAGACGACCGGCGGGATACCGCTGACACAAGCGCCGATGAAGGGAAAATACGCGTTCCATGACTTCGATCGTACCGCCCGGTTCCATGGCATTCCGTACCAGCGGCCCGATACGTTTCCGTTGCCGACCCAGTTCGCGGCGCGCGCGATGCTGTGGATCCGGCAGGCGCACGGCGACGACCTGGCGGTGGAGTTTGCGAAGGCGGTCTACCGCGCCTACTTTTTTGAGGGACTCAACATCAGCGTGACGGAAAGCGTGGCGTCGGTCGTTGCCGCGGTGGGCCTCGATGCAGCCATGGTCACCGAAGCTGCGAATAGCGAGCCCGTCAAGGAGCGCATGAAAAAGGAAATGGATACGGCCATGGGCCTCGGCGTATTCGGATCGCCATTTACCATCGTCGATGGCGAACCGTTCTGGGGATTCGATCGTTTTTACCAGATCGAGGAATACCTGAAAAACGGGAAAATCTGAGGAGAGCCGCGTGCCGATGAAAAAGGGCTACAAGTCACTGGTGGATGAAGCGATGGCGCAGGTGAAGACCTATTCGGTGGACGAAGCCAAAGCGAAGCTTGGCGACCCGAATGTGCAGTTTGTCGACGTGCGCGACGTGCGTGAACTGGAACGCGAGGGCGTTATCCCGGGCGCGTTCCCCGCGCCGCGCGGCATGATCGAATTCTGGGTCGATCCGGACTCGCCGTATTTCAAACCGGTGTTTGGCGAGAACAAGGAATTCATCTTCTTTTGCGCGGCAGGCTGGCGCAGCGCTCTGGCCACGAAGGCGGTGCAGGACATGGGGATGGAACGGGTCGCACACATCGACGGTGGATTCACCGCGTGGAAAGCGGCCGGCGCGCCGATAGCAATCAAGGAAAGCAAACCAAAAAAAGAAGCAGGATGACTCGAAATTCAAAGGAATGCCCATGCGGCGCTCGCGCCTATGCACAATGCTGCGGTCGCTTTATTGATGACGGCCAGGTGCCGCAGAGTGCCGAGGAACTGATGCGCTCCCGGTACGCCGCTTACACGCTGCGTAATGAACCGTACCTCAAAGCCACCTGGCATGCCAGCACCCGGCCCGAGGCGGTGTTTGCGGAAGACGACGGTGCGAAGTGGCTCGGCCTCGAAGTGCGCAAACATGTGCCGGTCGGTGATGAGGCGACGGTCGAATTCGTGGCGCGCTACAAGGTCGGCGGTCGCGCGCATCGCATGCATGAAATCAGCCGCTTCGTGCGGGAAGAAGGACGCTGGTATTACGTTGATGGCAGTTTTCCGGAGAGACAATGACCATACTCGAATCAAAATTAAAAGTTCGTTCGGAGGATTTCAAGACCAACGTATCCGCCATGCAAAAGCTGGTGGATGACCTGAAAGAGAAGGTGGAAAAAATCGCGTCAGGTGGCGGCGATGACGCGCGCAACAAACATACGGCGCGCGGTAAGCTGCTGCCGCGGGACCGGGTGCAGGCGCTGCTCGATCCCGGCACGCCCTTTCTCGAATTCTCTCAGCTTGCCGCTTACGAGATGTATCAGAATGCGGCGCCCTCGGCCGGCATCATCACCGGCATCGGCCGCGTTGCCGGGCAGGAGTGCGTGATCGTCTGCAACGATGCGACGGTGAAGGGCGGCACCTACTATCCGATGACGGTAAAGAAGCATTTGCGCGCGCAGGAAATCGCCGATCAGAACAACCTGCCCTGCATTTACCTGGTCGACAGCGGCGGCGCCAATTTGCCGAACCAGGACGACGTCTTCCCCGACCGCGATCACTTCGGCCGTATCTTCTATAACCAGGCGAACCTTTCGGCCAAAGGGATTCCTCAAGTCGCGGTGGTGATGGGGTCCTGCACCGCGGGTGGCGCTTACGTGCCTGCCATGAGCGATGAATCGATCATCGTCAAGGAGCAGGGCACGATTTTCCTCGGCGGCCCTCCGCTGGTGAAAGCGGCGACCGGTGAAGTCGTGTCCGCCGAAGACCTCGGCGGCGGCGATGTGCATACACGTTTGTCGGGCGTGGTGGACCATCTTGCGCAAAACGACTTGCACGCCTTGTCTCTCGCACGCACCATCGTATCGAACCTGAACCGCACGAAACCACAGCAACTGGTGCTGCGGGAACCGGTCGATCCAAAATATCCGTCGCAGGAACTGTACGGTGCGATTCCGACCGACACCCGCAAGCCTTTCGATGTACGCGAGGTGATCGCGCGCATAGTGGATGGCAGCGCATTCGATGAGTTCAAGTCGCGTTACGGCACCACGCTGGTATGCGGCTTTGCGCATATTCTCGGTATGCCGGTCGGCATCATCGCCAACAACGGCATCCTGTTTTCCGAATCGGCGTTGAAGGGCACGCACTTCATCGAGTTGTGCTGCCAACGCAAGATACCGTTAGTTTTTTTGCAAAACATCACCGGCTTCATGGTCGGGCGTAAATACGAGAATGAAGGCATCGCGCGCAACGGCGCCAAGATGGTGACGGCGGTATCGACTGCGGCGGTACCGAAATTTACCGTGATCATCGGCGGCAGTTTCGGCGCGGGAAATTACGGCATGTGCGGTCGCGCCTTCTCACCGCGCTTTTTGTGGATGTGGCCGAATGCCCGCATTTCAGTGATGGGCGGTGACCAGGCGGCCAGTGTGCTCGCTACCGTGAAGCGCGATGGCATTGAGGGCAAGGGCGGCTCATGGAGCGCCGAAGAAGAGCAGGCGTTCAAGCAGCCGATCCGCGACCAGTATGAGCACCAGGGGCATCCTTATTACGCGTCCGCACGTTTATGGGACGACGGGATCATCGATCCTGCGGATACCCGGATGGTGCTGGGCCTTGGGTTGAGCGCATCGCTGAATGCGCAGATACCCGAAACCCGGTTTGGCGTCTTCAGGATGTGATCATGAGCTACTCGACACTCGAAGTAACAAGCGAACACAGGGTGGGGACGGTCACGCTGAACCGGCCCGATGTGCGCAATGCATTCAACGAAACCGCGATCGCGGAAATCACGCAGGCTTTTCGGGAGCTGGGCGCGGACGATAGCATCCGCGCTATCATTCTGGCGGCGCGGGGCCCTGCATTCTGCGCCGGCGCCGATCTCAACTGGATGAAAAAAATGGCCGGTTACACGCACGATGAAAACCGTGCGGACGCGGCGCAACTGGGGGAAATGTTGCGAGTTATTCATGACTGTCCGAAACCGGTCGTTGCAAAAGTACAAGGTGATTGCTATGCGGGCGGGATGGGGCTGGTAGCCGCTTGCGATATCGCGATTGCAGCGGAGAAAGCAAATTTTTGCCTCAGCGAGGTGAGGCTCGGACTTATACCTGCGACAATCTCGCCTTACGTGATTAAAGCTATGGGTGAGAATGCTGCGCGGCGGTATTTTTTGACTGCCGAACGGTTTTCCGCGCAGGAGGCTTACCGGGTTGGGTTTGTGCATCAGGTGGTGGCGGATGATGCGCTGGATGCGGCCGTTGATGAGATTGTCAGTGCGCTGGCGGGGAATAGTCCTAATGCGGTGCGGGAGGCGAAGAGGCTGGTGCGGGATGTGGCTGGGGTGCCGGTTACGGATGCGTTGGTTGCGGATACGGTGGATCGGATTGCTGATATTCGGGCTTCGGATGAGGGGCGTGAGGGTGTGAAGTCGTTTTTGGAGAAGCGCAAACCGGGGTGGCTCGCTTAGAGAGTCCCTTCCCCCGCCAGCGGGAAGGAGCCCTATCGGACACCTAATAAATGTGGAGCAGTTTTGAATTCAGTTAAAGATTCCGATTGGGTAGCCCGCAGCCTGCGCAGCGTCTGGCATCCATGCACGCAAATGCAGCACCACGAAACCGTACCGCTGATACCAGTCAGTCACGGCCGCGGAGCATGGCTGTTCGACGTTAACGGCAAGCGTTACATGGACGCGATAAGTTCGTGGTGGGTGAACCTGTTCGGCCATGCGAATCCACGCATCAACACCGAGATCAAGGACCAGCTCGACAAACTCGAGCACGCGATGCTGGCCGGCTTCACCCACGAACCGGTGATCGCATTATCCGAGCAACTCTCGGCCCGCACCGGGCATGCGCTCGGCCACTGCTTCTACGCGTCGGATGGCGCGTCGGCAGTCGAGATCGCGCTCAAGATGAGCTTTCACTACTGGCGCAACAGCGGCCAAAGTGAAAAGCAAGAGTTCGTGTGCCTGAAGGGCAGCTACCACGGCGAAACGATCGGCGCGCTGCAGGTGACCGACGTCCCCTTGTTCCGCGATGCCTACGGCCCGCTGCTGCGTAGCGCACACGTGGTTGCAACGCCGGATGCGCGCAACGCGGAGGAGGGCGAATCATCGGTCGATGTGGCGCTGCGTGCAGCGCATGAACTGGAAACCCTGCTGCAGGAACGCGCCGGCCAAATCGCGGCGGTGATAGTCGAGCCGCTGGTGCAATGTGCGGCCGGCATGGTCATGCACGATCCGGTCTATCTCAATCGGGTACGCGAATTGTGCGACCGCTACCAGGTGCATCTGATCGCCGATGAAATCGCGGTCGGCTGCGGTCGCACCGGAACCTTTTTCGCGTGCGAGCAGGCAGCGATCTGGCCTGATTTCATCTGCCTCTCCAAAGGCATCAGCGGCGGCTATCTGCCGCTGTCACTGGTCATGACGACCGATAAGATTTACCAGGCGTTTTACGACGCCGATGTGACGCGCGGGTTCCTGCATTCGCATTCCTATACCGGCAATCCGCTGGCCTGCCGCGCAGCGCTGGCAACCCTCGCTATTTTTGAAGAGGACGATGTCATCAATCGCAACCGCACCCGCGCGACACGCATGACCGCCGCATTGGCGCCGCTGGCCGAACACCCGAAAGTGCGCCACTTCCGCCAGCGCGGCATGATCTGGGCGTTCGATGCGCAGGTGGATGATCCGACGTTCTCTCGCCGCTTCTTCACCGCGGCCCTCCAACAGGAATTGCTGTTGCGCCCGATCGGCCGCACGGTATACCTGATGCCGCCCTATGTGCTGGACGATGACGAGATCGCAGGACTCGCAGCCCGCACGCGCATCGTATTCGAACAAGTGATTTGACAATGGAATTATTAAACACACTAAACCGCGAACTGCAGCAGCTCGACGCACAAAGCCTGCGTCGTCGGCGCCGCGTGGTCGATACGCCATGCGCGCCACGCGCGCAGGTTGGCGGCCGCGCCATGCTCGCGTTTTGCAGCAACGATTATCTCGGCCTTGCCGCACATCCGCGGCTGATTGAGGCGATGCGTGAAGGCGCGACGCGCTATGGCGTTGGCAGTGGCGCATCACATCTGATCAGCGGTCATTCGCGCGCGCATGCGTTGCTGGAAGAACGGCTTGCCGAATTCATGTCGCCGCACCTGGAGTCGCCCGACGCGCTCTATTTCTGCACTGGCTACATGGCCAACCTCGCCATGCTGACCGCGCTGGGCGGACGTGAAGCGGATATTTTTTCGGAATCGCTCAATCATGCATCGCTGATCGACGGCGCGCGTCTTGCTCGCGGCGCCGTGCAGGTTTATCCGCATGGCGACGTCGAAGCGCTGGCCGCCATGCTTGCCGCCAGCAAGGCGAAGAACAAGCTGGTCGTCACCGACAGCGTATTCAGCATGGACGGAGACCTCGCTCCGTTGCCGCAGATCCTCGCGCTATGCGAACAATACGGCGCATGGCTGGTGGTCGACGATGCGCACGGATTCGGCGTGATGGGAGCGAACGGACGCGGCGCGCTGGAACATTTCGGACTGCGCTCGCCGTACCTGGTCTACATGGGCACGCTCGGAAAAGCGGCTGGCGTCGGCGGCGCCTTCGTCGCCGCGCATGAGACCGTGATCGAATGGCTGGTGCAACGTGCGCGTCCTTACATCTACACCACGGCCGCCGCTCCGGCTCTGGCGCACACGTTGTTGACCAGCATCGACCTGATCAGCGGCGAAGAGGGCGCGGCACGGCGTGCACATTTGCAGGCGCTGATCGCGCAGCTGCAAGATGAATTGAAGCTGAAACGCTGGACACTGTTGCCGTCCCAAACCGCGGTCCAGCCTGTGGTCATCGGCCGCAACGATGAAGCGCTGCGAGTAGCAGCGGCTCTTCAAGAGCAAGGACTGTGGGTGCCGGCCATCAGGCCGCCGACCGTGCCGGCCGATACCGCGCGTCTGCGCGTGACTCTGTCGGCGGCGCATACGGCGGAAGAGGTGCGTCAACTGACCTCCGCCTTGAATAAGTTGGAACGAGCATGAAGAATCAAACTGCTTATTTCATTACCGGCACCGACACCGAGATTGGCAAGACGCTGATATCCAGCGCGATGCTGTATGCGTTGGCGCAGCAAGGCGTGCGCGCGGCGGGCATGAAGCCGGTCGCCGCAGGTGCGGAGTTGCGCGACGGCGCCTGGCATAACGAAGACGCGGACCGGATCGCCGCTGCGGCGAATGTCGCTGTGCCGCCGGAGCTCTCCACGCCTTACCTGTTACGTGAACCGGCTGCGCCCCACATCGTCGCGGCGCAGGAAGGCGTGACCATCGATATGGAGCATATCCGCTCCTGTTATGATCGCGTTGCCGGGATGGCCGATGCGGTCGTGGTCGAAGGCGTAGGTGGATTTCGCGTTCCGTTGTCAGATCGCTACGATACTGCCGACCTCGCGCAGCAGCTCGGGTTGCCGGTAGTGATGGTGGTCGGCTTGCGGCTCGGCTGCATCAATCATGCGCTGCTGACTGCCGAAGCAATCGCCTCGCGCGGACTCGTGTTTGCCGGATGGGTGGCGAATGTTGTCGATCTGGACATGCGTTATGGAATGGACAACATCACCGCATTGACCGAGCGCCTGCCCGCTCCGCTACTCGGCTGCGTGCCGAGATTGCCGGCTGCGTTGCCTGCCGCCGCGGCTGCGCATCTCGATTTTTCATGTTTGCCTGGCTGGCCCGGCAAACGCACTGATTCACTTTGATTCAAAGGAAGTTGTTTATGTCGTCGCAACCGATTTCGTTTTACCCGTCCGCCCCCGCTGCCGCCAACGTCGCGCCCACGGCTAGTGCCTGGCAAGTCGAAGAAGTACTGGCGTTGTTCAATCTGCCGTTCAGCGATTTGATGTATCGCGCGCAACAAGTGCATCGCGAAAATTTCAATCCATCCGAAGTCGAACTCGCAACCCTGCTGTCGATCAAGACCGGGGGCTGTCCGGAAGATTGCGGCTATTGCCCGCAAGCGGCACGTTACGACACCGGTGTCACCGCGCAAAAAATCCTGCCGCTCGACACGGTGCTCGAAGCAGCACGTGAAGCCAAGGCCCATGGCGCGACCCGCTTCTGCATGGGCGCAGCATGGCGCGAACCGAAGGACCGCGATCTCGAGCATGTGGAAGAAATGGTGCGCGAAGTGAAAGCGCTCGGGCTGGAAACCTGCGCGACGCTCGGCATGCTGGGTGAAGGACAGGCGCAGCGACTGAAGAATGCGGGACTGGATTATTACAACCACAACCTCGACACCGCTCCGGAATTTTACGAAAACATCATCACCACTCGCGATTACCAGAACCGGATCGATACGCTCGGCCGCGTGCGCAATGCGGGCATCAAGGTGTGCTCGGGCGGCATCGTCGGCATGGGTGAATCGCGTTTGCAGCGCGCGGGGTTGGTGGCGCAGCTGGCTAATCTGGATCCGTATCCGGAATCGGTGCCGGTGAATCACCTGGTGCAGGTGAAGGGGACGCCGTTGCATGGTACCGAGCAGCTCGATCCGCTGGAATTCGTGCGCACGATCGCTGTGGCGCGGATTACGATGCCCACGGCGCGGGTTCGCTTGTCGGCCGGTCGGCGCGAATTGGGCGAGGCGGTGCAGGCTATGTGCTTCCTGGCTGGGGCTAACTCTATTTTCTACGGTGACAAGTTGCTGACGACCGGGAATCCGGATGCGGATGCGGATCGGGCGTTGTTGGAGAAGCTTGGGTTGACCACGCGGCATACCGTGCACGATGCGAAGTGTGATGTGACGGAGTAACTAAAATCGGTAGGAACTCCTTCCTCCTGCAGGGGGGTGGAGCGGGGGTTTCGGACAGCATGCTGTCCGCCCGTGGAACGGCGCAGGCTTGCAAGCCTGTGCTCCGTTCTTAATAAGGTAACGCAGGTTTCGCCCCCCGGAAGAAAACCAAGGAGACGCCTTGTTCGCCAAAATCCTCATCGCCAACCGCGGCGAAATCGCCTGCCGCGTAGCCGCAACCGCACACCGCATGGGCATCAAAACCGTCGCGGTGTATTCAGAAGCGGACGCCAACGCCAAGCACGTTGCCGTGTGCGACGAATCGGTACTGATCGGCCCGCCGCCGGCGAAGGAAAGCTACCTGCGCGCCGACAAAATCATCGAAGCAGCCCTCGCAACCGGCGCCCAGGCGATCCACCCCGGCTACGGCTTCCTTTCCGAGAATGAAGATTTTGCAGAGGCCTGTGCAAAGGCCGGCCTGGTGTTCATCGGTCCACCCGCATCGGCCATCCGCGCGATGGGTTCGAAGTCGGCCGCGAAGGCGCTGATGGAGAAGGCCGGGGTGCCACTCGTCCCCGGTTATCACGGCGATACGCAGGACCCTGATTTCCTGCAGGAGCAGGCGGACAAGATCGGTTATCCGGTCCTGCTCAAAGCCAGCGCCGGGGGCGGCGGAAAAGGCATGCGCATCGTCGAAAAGAGCGACGACTTCAAAGCCGCTCTGGCATCGTGCAAACGCGAAGCAATCAACAGTTTCGGCGACGACAAGGTGCTGGCGGAAAAATACCTGACGCAGCCGCGCCACATCGAGATCCAGGTGTTCGCGGATACGCAAGGCGATTGCGTGTACCTGTTCGAGCGCGATTGCTCGGTGCAGCGACGCCATCAGAAAGTGCTGGAAGAAGCGCCAGCGCCGGGCATGACGCCGGAGCGCCGCAAAGCAATGGGTGAAGCCGCGGTTGCCGCCGCGAAGGCGGTTGGCTATGTGGGGGCCGGTACGGTCGAGTTCATCGCCAATCAGGACGGCTCGTTTTATTTCATGGAAATGAACACCCGCCTGCAGGTTGAGCATCCGGTCACCGAAATGATTACCGGTCTCGACTTGGTCGAATGGCAGCTGCGCGTTGCGGCCGGCGAGCCGTTACTGAAGAAGCAGGCCGAACTGGCGATACACGGTCATTCGATCGAGGCGCGAATTTATGCGGAGAATCCGGAGAAAGGCTTCCTGCCGTCGATCGGGACTTTGCGGCATGTGCGTACGCCACAGGCGGTGGCCTTTGAACCCGGCGGCGTGCCGGGCGTGCCCTCTGCAATGCGGATTGATTCAGGTGTGCGCGAGAACGATGCGATTTCCCCCTACTACGACCCGATGATCGCGAAGCTCATCGTGTGGGGCAACGATCGCGCTGAAGCGCTGGCGCACATGTCGCAAGCCTTATCCGAATATCAGGTCGTCGGCCTCGCCAACAACATCGCCTTCCTGAAGCGTCTGATCGAAAGCCGGCCGTTTTCGAATGCTGAGCTCGATACCGGCTTGATCGAACGTCATCACGGGGATTTATTTCCACCTGCGCAAAAGGCGTCTAAGCAGATCCTCGCATTGGCTGTCGCATCGTTGCTGACGTCCGAAAGAAAAGCAACCGCAGCCTCCAACGACCCCTGGGGTAACCCTAGTGGTTGGCGTATGAACAGCGCGTTGCAACGACAACTCAATTTCGCCGACGAGTCGGGCGCTTGTCCCGTCACTGTCGGATATCAGGACAACGGCTGGTCACTTCAGTATGGCGATGCCGCGTCGCCGATGACCGTGATCCAGCAGCAAGGAAAGGATCTCGTCATCAAACTCAGTGGTGCGACAGTGCGAGGCACTGTCGTGCGCGATGGCGAAATGTTCCATGTCTTCCACGGGGGTGCGCACACTGCGTTGACCTATACCGATCCGATGGCCCACGCTGGCGAAGCGGAAGCGGAAGGCGGCCGCCTCACCGCACCGATGCCCGGCAAGATCGTGGCGGTCCTCATCGACAAAGGCAAAACTGTCGAAAAAGGCACACCCTTGCTGATCATGGAAGCAATGAAAATGGAGCACACCATCGCCGCGCCAGCTGATGGCGTGGTGGAAGATTTGCTGTATGCAGTTGGCGATCAGGTCGCGGAAGGCGCGCAGCTGTTAGCGTTCAAGGCCGCGTGAACGCTAGAGCGGTACAGTCAGGCTGAAACCGCTCTATTGGTCTGTCACGCTTAAATTTTCGGGTTTCGGTTGAAAGGAGACTCAATCATGGTACTACCCAAAAAAGTAAAAATCGTCGAAGTTGGCCCGCGCGACGGCCTGCAAAACGAAAAGGAAACCATCCCTGCCGACGTCAAGATAGAGTTGGTTAATCGCCTGACAGAAGCCGGATTTCCGAACATCGAAGCGGCATCCTTCGTCTCGCCGAAATGGGTGCCGCAGATGGCAACGTCGGCCGACGTGATGGCTGGAATCACGCGCAAACCAGGCGTGGTGTACTCGGTGCTGGTGCCAAACATGAAAGGCTTCGAAGCGGCGCTCGCCGCCAAAGCTGATGAGATCGTGATCTTCGGCGCAGCATCGGAAGCGTTCTCGCAGAAGAACATCAATTGCTCGATCGCTGAATCCATCGAACGCTTCCGTGAGGTCGCGCAAGCCACCAAGCAGCACGGATTGCTTTTGCGCGGCGCGGTGAGCTGCGCGCTCGGGTGCCCCTATCAAGGCGAAG
>JAQGMD010000101.1 GCA_028292565.1 Burkholderia sp.
TACCGCTACCAGTGCCGCTTCTCATAGGACCTCCGCTGCGTCGCTGCTGCTGCCCCATACCGGGGAAGCCGAGAGCTGTCTGCAACGGATCCGGCTGACGTCCCCGTGGCTGCCCCTGATTACGACCCTGACCCTGACCCTGACCCTGACCCTGACCCTGACCCTGACCCTGACCCTGACCGCGTCCCTGCCCTTGGCCGAGGCCTGGCCCGCGTTTCTGGTTCTGGCCTTTTTCAAAGGTGTTGCCGTTACCGTTCCCGCCCTGACGATCCGGACGCTCGCCACGTCCTTTGTTCGACGGTTGTGACGCTCCGGCGATCTTTTCCAATCCGCTCAGGTTCAGCAGATCACGCACCGCGTTTTCTTCGAGCTCCTCCCACCGGCCACGCTTGAGGCCCTTGGGCAGAGTCATCACGCCGTAACGGGTTCGAATCAGACGCGACACCGTCAGGCCGACCGCCTCGAACATGCGGCGCACTTCGCGGTTGCGTCCTTCGCCGATCGTCACACGATACCAGCGGTTGACACCCTCGCCGCCGCCGTCGGCAATCTTGGAAAATTGCGCCAGGCCGTCCTCGAGCTCCACGCCGCTCAGCAGCTTTTGCCGCATGCCTTCTTCCAGTTCGCCGAGGGTACGCACCGCGTATTCTCGCTCGATGTTATAGCGCGGATGCATCAGCCGGTTGGCGAGGTCGCCGGAAGTCGTGAACAGCAGCAAACCTTCTGTATTGAAATCGAGTCGACCTACGGCAAGCCACTTGGCCGCCTTCATATTTGGCAGGCGCTCAAATACCGAAGGACGTCCATCCGGGTCACTGTGGCTGACGATCTCGCCGGCCGGCTTGTGATAAACCAGGACGCGCGGAGGGCGCTTGGTAATCTTGCGTTGTATCGGCTTGCCGTTGATGCGCACCTGGTCCGTCGGCAGGATGCGCTGGCCGATATGAGCCGGTTCGCCGTTGACCGATACACGGCCGGCAATAATCAGCTCTTCCATGTCCCGGCGTGAGCCGAGTCCCGCCTCTGCCAGCACCTTATGCAACTTCGGCGCGTCGTCATCAGCGGTAAGGTCGCGGCGTACGCTCTTCGCCGGCTGGCGCTTGCTCGACGCATCGTCCTCGGCAGCCACGCTATCGTAGGCGTCCGAGGTCACAAACGAAAACACGTCGTCCGCATCGGTCGCTTTGGCGCGAGACGGACGCGCCTGATTGTTTCCACTGGCCTGCTTCTCGCGCGGCTTCTGCACCGGCTTGCCCTTTTGCTGGCGCGGCTCCCGCTTGCGTCCACTGTGCTCGGTGCGCGGCTTTCCCGAATCCGGCGCCGAGTTTTCACTCGCTACAGCAACATTGCCGTCTTTCGGGGCGTCAGCTGCCTGCACGGAATTGGAATCGGAGGTAGCCGCATCCGCGGAACGCGGTGTGCGGGCACGGCGCAAACTGCGAGGACCGCGAACGCCGCGTTTCGCGGGCTTCGCTTTGCCTTCTTCTGTTTGCGCGGCGTTGCCCGCAGCATCGTTGCGCTCACCGGCGTCTCGATTTTCGTTGGGCTCCGCGGAGGAGGAAGAGGAGGAAGCGGTTACCGCAGCCATAGTCACATCATTGGGGTTTGGCAGATTCATCGTTCAATTCTTGGTTGTGCTGACCTGGCGCAGCGTCAACCTGAGGTACGGGCGCGGGGTCGGGAGAAAGGTTTTCAGCTACGCGAGCATCGGCATCGGTTTCCTGCCGCATTTCGGACGAGGCGGCATCCATGTGAATCCCTGCATCGGATTCTTCTGCGGCATGAACCGCCGCGACTTCAACAGCGCTCGCATCACCTTCAGTCGCGATATTCGCAGTAAAGTTCATTGCGCCCTGATCGAGATTGGCCTGCATGCCGGTCTCAAGCGCTTGCATTTCCGGCAGCATGCCGGCCTGCATGTCGTCCTTCGTCACTTGCTGCAAGGGCGGCAACTGGTCCAGCGAAGTCAGGCCGAGGTCATCTAGAAAGTGCTTAGTCGTCGCAAACAACGCCGGACGCCCAGGCACATCGCGATGGCCGATCGATTCGATCCAGCCGCGGTCTTCGAGCGTCTTGATGGTCTGCGAATTGACCGTAACCCCGCGAATCTCTTCGATGTCACCACGCGTGACAGGCTGGCGATATGCAATGATAGCAAGCGTTTCAAGCGTCGCGCGCGAATACTTCGGCGGCTTTTCAGGGTTGAGTCGCTCCAGGTATCTCTTCATTTCCGGGCGGCTCTGGAAGCGCCATCCGGTCGACAGGCTGACGATTTCAATACCCTTGTCGGCCCAATCATTGCGCAGCTCTTCCAACATCACCTTGATCGTATCGGCACCGATGTCGTGTGCTGCTTCGCCGTCCTCGGAATAGAGCTTTTTCATGTCATTGATCGACAAGGGCTCGTGAGCGCAAAGCAATGCGGTTTCGAGGACTTTCTTCGCCTCAATTGTATTCATGTGCACTTATAGCGTCTTATTTAATAACAACATGCAGATGTTATAGTCAACGACGGCATCTTCAGATGCTGCCCGGCTAGAGAACCAGTTGATGCTGCCTTCCGACGCCCGTTTTAGAGGAGGTGTAATGTGGGCGGGAGATTTATGGCTTTAGATACTTGGTTGCGGGGGCAGGATTTGAACCTGCGACCTTCGGGTTATGAGCCCGACGAGCTGCCAGACTGCTCCACCCCGCGTCTGAAGAATTGGAGTATATATGGTATCCACAGGCAACGCAAATGCAATCGCCCGGTAACGCGCAGTGATACACTTCCGATTTGTGTCTTTCATCACACGAACAGCGTGCAGCCGAAACACGAACACTCAACCCGGCGCGCAATAACAAGCATGGTCCCTGCTCCCTATGAAATTCTGCTCTGAATGCGCTCATCCTGTTTCGCTCATGGTCCCGCCGGACGACAATCGTCCTCGCTATGTATGCGGGCATTGCGGAGTGATTCATTATCAGAATCCAAAGATGGTGATCGGCTCTATCCCGGTGTGGGAGCATGACGGCGAGACGCGCATTCTGCTCTGCAAACGTGCGATCGAACCACGGCATGGCTACTGGACACTGCCCGCGGGTTTCATGGAAAACAATGAAACCACGAGTGAG
>JAQGMD010000141.1 GCA_028292565.1 Burkholderia sp.
CGAGTAGAGCGTGGTCAGCAAGGTAGTGGAAGCGTTGACCAGCCCCCCGGGTTTGATCAGCGCCCTGCTGATCATGCCATCGCGCGGCGCGCGGATTGTCGTATAGCCAAAATTGAGTTCCGCTTGCCTCACCCCGGCTTTGGCGGCTTCCACGCTGGCTGCATCGGCACGCTCGGTGGCGACCGCCGCATCCAGGTCTTGTTGGCTGATTGCCTGGAAAGCAAGCAATGGACGCAAGCGCGCGAGGTTTTGTCTTGAATTCAACCACGCTGCCTGGGCCTGCCCGAGGTCCGCCCTGGCCTGCGCCAACGCGGCGGCGTAGAGTTCCTGGTCGATCACAAACAGCAGGTCGCCCCTCTTTACCGGCGCGCCGTCCTTGAAAGCCTGCTTCTGCAGCAACCCACCGACCCGCGCGCGGATCTCGACCGCTTCGACCGCTTCCGTCTGCGCGGCATAGTCGTCGAACACCGTCACCGGTGCGGTGCTGATTTTGATCACCGTGACTTCAGGCGGCGGCGGCTGCGCGGGCGGAGCATTTCCCTTTCGCCCACAACCGGCCAGTCCCGATAGCATGGCCAGCACAAGAATGATGCGTTTGCAGTCGTCGGCAATAGAAAACATGGAAAGGATGAAAAGCACTACCGAGCACGGTAACTTCCGACGCGCTACCTCATATTTAAGACGAATTCCGCGCGACGCCAATGAGACAAATCAAGCATCGTCAGACATCGTTCTTCCGCTCACATGTGCGGCGCAAAAATCATTGGCGTTTCGCCAATCTTGTTAAATCGCCCGACGAAAAAGATTCGTAAGCGCTGAGTAAGAAGTACGTAAGGCCGGAGTAAGAGAGGTCGCGTATCTTTCACTTCACGGGAAGAGCGGTTCAAAAACTTCCGACGAATAAAGGCACGGGTGAAGGTGCAAGTATCTTAAACCTGATGCCGCTGCGTTGTGCGCATGCCGGTAAAAATAGTCAAGCGCGCAATGCCTCGAGACTGCAATACTCCGCCACGTGCTGGCACTGGGTTGGTCCTTATTCGGGAGAACTGAAATGCGCATTGCATGCTACATACGCTGTGACAAGGTTTTTAGCGAAATGCAGGAGGTGCTCTCCCGCGCGGGCTTCAACTGCGAACACTTTCAATCGGAAATTCCGTTGCTGCGCAGCCTGCGCCGCCAGGCCTACGACCTGATCCTGGTGGACACGGAAGGCGATCCGCTTGACGAGAAAAGAATTTACTCATGGCTCAATTGCCGCACTGGTGAAACCACACCGGTCGTACTGCTCTCATCCGCATACTGCGCGCGCACGATTGCGCTGTCGCTTGAAGCCGGCGCTGACGACTTCATCAGCCGCCCGGTCGATCCGGATGTGATGGTTGCAAGGCTGAACGCGGTGCTTCGCCGCTCCAACCGCAAATCGCCGCGTCGCACAGCCGAGCTGCTCGACTTTACACTCGACAAGGAAGCCGGCCGATTGCTTGACCGTGGCGTGCCGGTTGACCTGACACCGCGTGAATTTGCGATGGCCTGGTTGCTTTTCACCTCTCCCGGCGCGTTTCTGTCGCGTGAGACCATCAGCGTCGCGATCTGGGGTGTCGAGTGCGAGATCGCCCGCCACACCATCGAACAGCATGTCTACAAGCTGCGCAAGAAGCTGAGCCTGGGCACCGAACGCGGCGTGCAAATCCGCACCGCCTACACCAAAGGATATTGCCTCGAACTTTGCGAGAAGATAGTGCCGCTGCCCGCGTAATACGCTCGCCGCATCGTTTCAGGACCGACAGCATGTGGCGCCGACACGGCGCCACTTTTGCACTTTAGCGGCTGCCGCCCTATCCGGCGACAGCATCCAACCCCGGGACCCGATGGATACAGTCATGCATCCCGCAGAACAGAATTTTGATACCAGGTACCGGAGCCTGTTTGACGTTCCGAAGGACGCGATCCTGTTGCTCGATTTCGCATCGGGCGAAATCATCCGCGCCAATCCGTACCTGTTCCGATGGCTCGGATACTCATGCTCCGAGCTCGCCGGCAAGAAACTGTGGGAAGCGGGTCCGTTCAGCAACCTGGCTGCGTGCCGCACGCTGTTACGCGAACTGCAGCGCAATGACTCGACGAGATACGAATGCCTGCCGCTGCAAGCCAGGGATGGCCGCTGTTTCGACGTCGAGTTCGCCAGCAGTGTCTACCAGCTTGACGGCAACAAGGTGATCCAATGCAGCATGCGCTCGATTACCGGAACGAGGCATGCCGAGCAACGGCAGGCGGTGCAGATTGCGGTAACGGGCGTGCTGGCCAAAGCCGCATCGGCCACCAAGGCAGCGACGCGACTTCTGCAGATCATCTGCGAGAATTTCAGCTGGGAAGCCGGCGAGCTGTGGCGCGTCGACGAGTCCGACAACCTGCTACGCCCTCTCGAAGTCTGGTTCGATCCGGCGATCGCGGAGGCCGGTGTCAGCTCGCTGGACCGGGCCACCGCGTTTGCTCCCGGTCGCGGCTTGCAGGGCCGCGTATGGCAGAAGCGCGAAGCCGAATGGATGCCCGACGTCACGCTCGATCCGGCGTGCGATCGCACGCCTTGGACCGGGAAAATCGGGTTGCATGCCGGTTTCTGTGTGGCCGTCGAAGCCGGCGCCCAAGTGACCCATGTGATGGCGTTCTTCACCCGCCAGGCGCGCTGGCCTGACCAGGAAATGTTGAACACCATGCTGATCATCGGCAGTCAGCTCGGCCAGTTCATGGAGCGCATGCAAACAGAACGGGCGCTGATGGAAAGCGAGGAACGCTTCCGCGCACTGACGAACATGTCCACCGACTGGTATTGGGAGCAGGATCGCGATTTGCGCTACAGGCTGGTGTCGGACGGCCTGCTGCATTTGCAATCGTTCCACCCGCGCGAATTTCTCGGCAGGACCCGTGAAGAACTTCCGATCGACATCGCCTCGCTGGGTGCGGCCCAGTGGGCTGCGCACCAGGCTCGTATCGCGGCGCGTGAGCCGTTTCATAACCTAGAATACAGAATCATCGATCGCCAGGGGCGTGCGCACTGGTTCAGCATCAATGGCACGCCGCTGTTCGACGCAGCCGGTCAGTTCAACGGCTATCGCGGCACCGGGAAAGACATCACCGCGCGCAAGCAGGCGGAAGAGCTGGCGGTCGGGCAAGGAAAGATACTTGAAATGATCGCCACCGGCGCCAGCCTGGAGACGGTCCTCGAAAACCTGGTGCAGGTAATCGCGCAACAGTCGGCTGGGACGATCGGATCGGTCCTGTTGCTCGATGACGATGAAATCCACGTACACAGTAGCATCGCACCGGCCTTGCCGGATACCTTTTCGGCGCTCCTCAGGGGCGCTGCGATCGGTCCTCGCAATGGCTCATGCGGAGCCGCAATGTATCGGCGGGAACGGGTGATCACGGCCGACATTTCGACCGACCCGCTGTGGGACGGATATCGCGACATCGCGCAGGCGTTTGGCCTCCAGGCATGCATATCCACTCCCATCCTGTCGCAGCAAGGCAAGGCGCTCGGCGCTTTCGCCATGTACCACGGCATCGCACATGTGCCGACCGCGGCCGAGCTCGGGCTGGCCGATATCGCCAGCCGCATCGCCGGCATTGCAATCGAGCGCAAGCAGGCGGAAGAACGCATACGCCATATGGCGCATCACGACACACTGACCGGATTGCCCAACCGCGCACTGCTGGAAGAACATGTCACGCAGGCGATTGCCATGGCGCAGCGCAACCAGACCAGTGCGGCGGTGCTGTTCATCGACCTCGACCATTTCAAGCATATCAACGATTCGCTCGGACATCATGTCGGCGATCATCTGTTGCGCGCGGTGGCGCGGCGCCTGAAGCACGCAATACGCGGCGGCGACCGCCTGGCACGCTTGGGGGGCGATGAATTTGTGCTCACCCTGCCTGGCCTGACGGCAGACCACGATGCCGCACGGATCGCACAGAAGGTGCTCGACACGCTGCGCCAACCGTTCGCGGTCGGCGGCCACGAACTGCACGTCAGCGGCAGCATTGGCATCAGCATGTATCCGGCGGACGGCGCCGACACGGAAGCGTTGACCCGCGCTGCGGACATCGCGATGTATCACGCGAAGGAAAAGGGACGCAGCAACTATCAGTACTTCACCGTTGGCCTGAACCAGGCTGTGCAGCATAGGCTGAAACTCGCCAGCCAGTTACGCCATGCGCTCGCGCACGGCGAACTCAGCGTGCAGTACCAGCCGCAAATCGACATGGCGACCGGCCGGATCTTCGCCGCTGAAGCGCTGGTCCGTTGGCTCCAGCCGAATGGCTTTGTTGCTCCATCCGAATTCATCCCGATTGCCGAAGAGACCGGCTTGATCATCCAGCTCGGCGAATGGGTGCTGCAAACAGCCTGCGCGCAACTCAGGCGCTGGCGCGATGCCGGCTATACCGACATGAAAATCGCGGTCAACCTCTCGGCCAGGCAGATCGCGCAGCGCGGTTTTGTCGAATCGGTTGCACGCGCGCTGCACGAATCGGGATTGCCGCCGTCGGCGCTCGACCTCGAAATCACCGAGAGTCTGCTGATGCACCCGACGGAAGACAACCTGGCGCCCCTGACCCGCCTCAGCGAAATGGGTATCCAGTTATCAGTCGACGATTTCGGCATCGGTTATTCCAGCCTGTCGTACCTGAGGCGGTTTCCGATCAACACGCTGAAGATCGACCAGTCCTTCGTGCGCGGGATCGACCGCGACCAGGACGACATGACGATCGTTGCGGCCATCATTGCGATGGCCCAGAGCCTGCGCCTCAATGTCATTGCCGAAGGCGTCGAGACTGCCGCCCAGGGCATGTTCCTGAGAGAACACGGCTGTTCATTGGCGCAGGGCTACTATTACAGCAAGCCGATGCCGGCCGAAGCATTCTCGGAATTCCTGCGACGACAGCGCGAACGCAATGGCCACTCGAGCCTCAAACTCGTGCCGCGCACGGAAGACTGACCGCTTCCACTCAGGAACGCCTCCTCCCGACTGTCACCAAGTTTTACCGAGCGCAGCTTTCTGCGTGAATCATCCTGCGAACAAAAATCCGCATGCTACCCTCGAAGACGATACTGCCGAAGGCAACTGGCCACTCGTACCAAGAGTAGGTTTGAAAAGGCTCCGACGCTCCTCAACGCGTTTATTCTTCGCACAATTCTTGTCTCATCGGGAATCTTTAGCAGGGTCAATGTGTCAACTGTTACATCTCTGATCCACTGTCCCTTCAAGAGGAAATCATGAACGAACCAACCGCTACACCGCATGAACTGATAGAGCAGCCGAGCTATGATCCGAACCGCCTGCTTGACGCACTCATCGAAAAGATGAACCTGAAAAACGATGCGGCGCTCTCGCGTTTGCTGGAAGTGGCCCCGCCCGTGATCAGCAAAATTCGCCATCGCAGGTTGCCGGTCGGCGCGTCGCTGCTGATCCGCATGCACGAAGCGACCGACATGAGCATCCGCGAATTGCGTGACCTGATGGGCGACCGGCGCACTAAATACCGCTTGAGCGATGCGCAGGGCAAACCGAAGTCATCGGAGGGAGATGACCAGGTCGGCTCCATGCACTGAGCGATGGAGCGGCAGTGGAGGTCCGCGCCAAACGGCTGCAGACTTCGGCTTTTAAGCGGGAATTAAGCGGAACAACGGGAACTTCTGGGCGTTCATTCCTACGAAGTAAGCAAGGGCCGTACACAATGCTTCGAGGAATATAGATGGCGCTCTCTGACATCACAACACGGCAACTGGAGATACTGGTTGAAGCCGCATGCCGCTATGGCGTCGTGCTGGACTTGCTGTCTGTGATCCATATGCTTCGCAACGGACGCGAGCTGGGCTCGGCTGACGCCGATTTGCTCGATGCTGCTTCCGTCGCGGCGTTGATCGCGAAGCTGGAGCGTGTGAATCAGGGGATTGATATAGAGTGAGGGGACTTCCCTCTCCCGCAAGCGACCCGCAAGCGGGAGGGAGGAGCCAGGCGCTAGTGGAATCATGGGTAAACCTCAGCGCTTGGGGGAGAGGGGAGAAACTAAATCCCCATCCTCGCAAGCGTGTCCGCCACCTCTCTTAACGCCGGTTCAAAATGCGGATGCCGCACTGCGAGCCTCGCCGAAATGGCCTGCGCGCGTCCGACCAGGCCGGCCGACTCGTCCGCATCCTTCCCTTCCTTCTCAAGCAGTTGATGGATGTCGCGATCCAGTCCCCGCAAAAGGTCCTTGGTCTCCGGATCCACATCCGAAGTCGATTCGAGCTCATCGCGTAGCGCCTTGAGGCTGTCTTTCAGGTTTTCCATATTCATATGCCAGTCCTGGCAGCAAATCACCAGAGTACCTCGTGGCCTATATGGGTCGCTTGCTATATCTCAAGACTGCCGCATTGACGCGCCCTCCGCCCGAACCGATAATTACCATATGGAAAATATAACAGCGGCAGACCGTCCGCATCCCAAATCCCCCACCGATCTGTTCCTCTCGTTCACCATACTGGCGCTGCAAGGTTTCGGCGGTGTGCTCGCTATCGTGCAACACGAACTCGTCGAAAAAAAGCGCTGGATGACGCGCGATGAATTCGTGGAGGACTGGTCCGTCGCGCAAATCATGCCCGGTCCTAACGTGGTGAACATGGCCCTCATGATAGGCGGGCGCTACTTCGGCCTGCGTGGCGCAATGGCGGCCCTGGCCGGATTAATGACCCTGCCACTGGTGCTGGTCTTGTTGCTGGCGATGGTCTACGCACACTTCGCGGACCATCCGGGCGTCGCCGGCGCATTGCGCGGCATGGCAGCAGTGGCGGCCGGACTGATCGCCGCCACCGGCCTGAAGCTGCTCAGCACCCTCAAAACCCATCCGCTGGGGGTGCCGATCAGCATTGCATTCTTCATCGCCACGTTCGCGGGCATCGCCCTGTTGCGTATCCCGTTGCCCTATGTACTGTTCGGACTCGGCCCTATCGCCTGCGCGCTCGTCTACCGCAGGATCAAGCCATGACCGAGAACCTGCGCCTTGCGCTCACCGCGCACGACTGGCTCGCTCTGTTCCTGCACTTTCTGGCGTTGTCCCTGCTGTCGGTGGGCGGCGCGATTACGACGGCATCCGAAATGCATCGCTACCTGGTGGACCAGCAACGCTGGCTGACCGAGACGCAGTTCAACTCCTCGATCGCGCTCGCGCAGGCCGCGCCGGGACCGAACATTCTGTTCGTCGCACTGCTGGGCTGGAACGTCGGCCTGAACACAGGCGGCTTCGCTATGGGTCTGCTGGGCGTCGTGGTGACCATGGTGGGCATCATGCTGCCGAGCACCACCCTGACGTACCTCGCTGCGCGCTGGGGACATGAGAATCGCGAATTACGAGCGGTACGGGCTTTCAAGCAAGGCATGGCGCCGATCGTGATCGCACTGCTGGTCGCGACCGGCTGGATCCTGGCAGCTGCCAACGGCTCCGATCTGTCGAAGCATTGGCCGCTCTGGCTGTTGACGATCGTCGCTGCGATGGTCGTGTGGTGGACCAAAACCCATTTGCTTTGGCTGCTGGCGGCGGGTGCGCTGCTGGGTTGGTTTGGATTAGTGTAGTCGCTTCCCGGAATGCGTGGAATCCCCGGTTGCGAAACGGCGTGGGCACGGGGTGCCGCCCTGCGATTCCCGCGCTGTCCTGCGACGGGTGCTGCCGTGTGGAATCCCTGCAGCATCCTCAAACATCCTTACGTTGGAACCTAATCGGCGGCCATGTCCACATAAGGACATCTTCTCTCGATTTGGGTCGCCAACATGGAAACTACACACTACACGCTCGAGATGGACACCGATTCCCTGGTGGCTGCCTGCATCCCCGCCGACAGGATCCTGCTCGACCGGTATTGCGCGCACATGCTCGCCGAGGAGACTCCGTTTCGCAATCGTACGCTGATGCTCAGTACGGCAGCGGAGTTCCTGATCTGGTGGCGCACACTATATGTAGGCGCGGAGTATGAAGTTGAGGAACGGGCAGGCAGCCGGCCCAATGAAGAGTCGGCATGGCCGCACCTGCGCGAGTCGTTTCTCCGTTTTGCGTGTCC
Organism: Burkholderia sp.; assembly: GCA_028292565.1. The sequence continues at coordinate 8,093 of JAQGMD010000141.1, forward strand.
CGACCGGAAGCTGCGCCAGGAGCGACGGACTTACCTGAATCATTTCCTGCGCTTCGTCCAGGCCGAACCGGAATGCCTGTCCGACGCGCCGGAGCAACCGGTGGATGCGATGCTGGCTGGCATGACGTTATATGCAAGTCCGGCACAGCACGCCTGATCGACCACATACGTACGGCGGGTCACGATCCACCGGATGGTTAAAACATGCGCGAGGCAAAACGGATGCCAAACATCCTGCGGGTCGCGACGCCCTACGGCAGCCGATCTTCAATGCTACGCGTCATGACCCGCCATTTTCGCGACGGCACATAACCACACATCAATCGAAATCGAGCATGTGCCCCAGCTTCTTCTGCTTGGTGCGCAGGTAAGCCAGGTTATGCGGCGTGCGCATAGTCACGACGGGCACCCTCTCGACGATCTGCAGGCCATGCTCCGCCAGCCTTTCCATTTTGCCGGGGTTGTTGGTCATCAGGCGGATGCTGCGTACGCCGAGGTGCGCCAGTATCCGCGCCGCGACCTGATATGTGCGCGTGTCGATCGGCAGCCCGAGATCAAGGTTCGCCTCTACCGTATCCCTGCCCTGGTCCTGTAACTGGTAAGCCAGGATCTTGTTGCCGAGACCGATGCCGCGCCCTTCATGCCCGCGCAGATAGACCACCGCGCCAACACCCGCTTCGTTAATTCTGGTCATGGCCGCATCGAGCTGCGCACCGCAGTCGCAGCGAGCCGAGCCAAACACGTCACCCGTCAGGCATTCCGAGTGGACTCGCACCAGCACACTTTCCTGATCATGCAGGTCGCCCTTTACCAGCGCGACATGTTCGATCGATTCTTCGGGACACCGGTAGACATGCATGCGGAATTCGCCATGTGCCGTGGGCAGCAGTGAAGAAGCGACATGTACGATGATCGGTTCGGGGGAGGGGTCCGGCTTTCCGGCTCCGCTTTGGTTCATTTTGTTCTATCCAGGATAATCAGTTACAGCAATATGGCGGTCCGTCAGAACTAACTGAAGAATTCCGGCGGCTTGGGCTCATCCGGCAGCGGGATCCATTCCGTTTCATCGGGTATGGAGCCGAAGCGCTGCTCGCGCCATCTTTGTTTCGCTTCGTCGATCGCCTCGCGGCTGCTGGCAACGAAATTCCACCAGATAAAGCGGTCGCCGTCCATCGGTTTCCCGCCCAACAGCATGACGCGCGATTTCGCCACAGCCTCTATTGTAATTTCCCTTCCGCCTGGAAGCACGCCCATATATCGGCTCTCGTACGGCTCGCCTTCTACCGTGAGGTCGCCCTCTGCCAGGTAAATTGCGCGTTCTTCATGCTCGGCCGGTATCGCGAGGCGGCTTCCGGCTTCCATTTCCGCCATCGCGTAGAACATGTCGGAGAAGGTAGTCGTCGGCGCTTTTTCACCGAATGCGGCGCCGGCGATGAGGCGCAGCGTGATTCCCGGCATGGAAATGACCGGCAGCGTAGCGACCGGATGATGCTCGAATCCAGCGGCCGTCTTCTCATGCTCCTTCGGCAAGGCAACCCAGGTCTGTATCCCGTGCAGCGGACTTCCCAACTCGCGCAGCTGGTCCGGCGTGCGCTCGGAATGCGCAATGCCCTCCCCGGCAGTCATCCAGTTCACATCGCCCGGATGGGTAGTCTGCACGCTGCCGAGCGAGTCGCGATGGAGAATGGCGCCTTCGAACAGGTAGGTCACCGTCGCCAGGCCGATGTGCGGGTGCGGACGAACGTCGAGGCCCTGGCCAGGTTCGAACGTGGCGGGACCGACGTGATCGAAAAAGATGAAAGGGCCTACCATTTTGTGCGGATGGCCGGGCAGCAGCCGCTTCACGGTGAATCCCCCGAGGTCCTTGACGTGCGGCTTGAGGAGTTCGAGTGTGGAGATATTCATGTCAGGGCTCCTGTATGTACATTGTCATTTCGAACAAAGTGTGAAATCCCGGGCATAGCATACGTACGTGGAGGATTTCTCGCTGCGCTCGAAATGACAAACTCTAGGTTGTCGCTTCAGTAAACTTTCCGCTCTGGAAATCCATGATCGCCTGCTCGATTTCCTCGACGGTATTCATCACAAACGGTCCGTACTGCACGACCGGCTCGCGCAGCGGACGACCTGCCAGGACGATGAATCGCGCGCCCTCTTCTCCTGCACTGATCTCGACCCGGTCGCCATCGGACAGAATGCCGGCACTCTGCGTCTTCAGCGCGCCGGAGCCAATCTTCACGCTGCCCTCATACGGGTACACAAATGCCTGATGCCCACTCTTCACCGGCTGCGAGAAGCTTGCGCCCCGCGGCAATTCGACATCGAGATACAGCGGCTCAGTCGTTAATCCCTGCACCGGACCTGAAACCAACTCTCCATCGCTGTCGACAGTCCCGGCGATGACCTTCACACGTCCCCCGCCCGCCAACTCCACAGAAGGAATGTCAGCAGCCTGAATATCGCGATAACCTGCCGGCTTCATCTTTTCATTCGCAGGCAGGTTGATCCACAACTGGAATCCACGCATGCGACCTTGTTCCTGCTGCGGCATTTCCGAATGGACGATACCACGCCCCGCCGTCATCCATTGCACACCGCCGCTCATCAGTTCGCCGACATTGCCGAGATGGTCCTCATGCCGCATATGGCCATCAAGCATATAAGTGACGGTCCCGAAGCCGCGGTGCGGATGCGCAGGGAATCCGGCGATATAGTCGCCCGGATTATCGGAAGAAAATTCATCCAGCATCAGGAAGGGATCGAGCCGCATCCCTTGCGCCTGCCCCACGCTGCGACGCAGCTTGACGCCCGCGCCGTCCGAAGTGGCAACCGATTCTATAACGCGCTGCAAAGTACGTGATGTCATGATGTGTCCTCTGATGCTGAATGAACGACTCGTGGTCCGTCACAACTTATCTTTCGGCTTACACCTGGCATGTCATTCCTGCGCAGGTGGGAATGACAGTTTTGGAGTCCAACCGGAATATTTAGCAACGACGGACCACAGCCTCTTTATGTTATCGCTTCAGGCGGCGGCGCGCAGCGACGCAACCATCTGCGCAATTTCGGTTTCCGCATTCGCCACTGCAACCTGTTTCTTCTCTTCACCCATGGCCAGTCCTTCGGCGTAAATGAATTCCACGTCATTGATGCCGATGAAGCTCAGTATCTGCGTCAGGTACTGCGTCTGCGTGTCTGCAGGCGTTCCTTTATAGAGGCCGCCACGCGCAGCGAAGACATACGCCTTCTTGCCTGTGACCAAGCCAACCGGTCCGGTTTCCGTGTAACGGAAGGTAATGCCGGCACGCGTGATCTGGTCGAGATAGGCCTTCAGCGTCGAAGGCATCGCGAAGTTGTACATTGGCACGCCCAGCACGATGACGTCCGCGTGCTTGATTTCCTCAATCAGGGCTTCTGAAAAATCGGCTGCCGCCTTTTGCTCCGCAGTGCGGTCTTCCGGCTTGGTCATGAAGGCGCCTACGTTTTGCGCCCCCAAGTGCGGTATCGGTTCAGCGGCAAGATCCCGCACCACCAGTCGGGCGCCGTCGTTGGCTTCGAGCCAGCCGGACACGAACTGGTCAGCCATACGAGTCGATTGGCCGTTTTCGGCAAACATGCTGCTATTAATCTGGAGCAAGGTTTTCATGAGCTTCTCTCTATTGAGTTTCGAAACTCCATTAAACTATGTATTGATTCGATAAAATAGTAGAATATTTAACTTCTATCTATCTACTGGTCCGATATGTCCGAGATTCAATCCATTACTTTAGAGCAGTGGCGCACCTTTCTCGCCGTGGTCGACACCGGCGGCTACGCGCAAGCGGCCGAGGTTCTGCACAAGAGCCAGTCGTCGGTAACCTACGCGGTCCAGAAGATCGAGTCGCTGCTCGGCGTCGAGGCTTTCGCAATCCAGGGCCGCAAAGCCATTCTGACGCCGACCGGCAAGTTCCTGTACAGCCGCGCCCGGGCATTGCTCGAGGAGTCGAGCGCCATCGAGCGCGCGGCAAAAAGGCTGTCCGCAGGTTGGGAGGCGGAGATCCGGATCGGCGCCGAAGTGATTTTCCCGACCTGGCTACTGCTCGACTGCCTCGATCAACTCGGCGTGGAGAGCCCGCACACCCGTGTTGAAGTGATTGAAACAGTGCTCGGCGGCTCCACAGAGGCGTTGTCGCAGGGGCGAGTGGACCTGGCGCTGACCAGCTTGATTCCGCCCGGGTTCCTGGGCACGCCCCTGATGCGCATGCGTTTCATCGCCGTCGCCAGTCCCCGGCATGCGCTGCATCAACTCGGGCGCGACCTGACCCTGCAGGATCTGCGCGCGCACCGCCATCTGGTCGTGCGCGAGTCGGGCAGCAAACGCACCACCAACACCCTCAGTGTCGACGTCACCCGGCGATGGACCGTGAGCCACCTCGGAACGTCGATCGAAGCGGTGCGCATGGGATTTGGTTTCGCCTGGTTTGCCGAGGAAAGAATACGCAACGAGCTGAAGGCCGGTGCCCTCAAACCGCTTCCTCTGCGCGAAGGCAGCGAACGCTTCAGCGAGCTGTACCTTATCTTCGCAGACCGGGAAAGCGCGGGACCCGGTACCTTGCGCCTGGCAGAAATCATCCAGCAGTCCGTCGCCGCCAGTTGTCCGCGGCAGGAGCTTTTGGCCAAGGCCGCGGTCTGAACACGTATCTGACGCAAAAGGAATAACACCATGGAGACACCAGCAAGAACCATCCGCAAGCAGCATCGGGCACTGCGCGACGACATCGCCGACCTCACCACACGCCGCCCGCTCCCCTCGCCTTCCCTCGAGCAGCTCGACCCGTTCCTGTTCCTGAACCACCATGGCCCGCAGGTTTATCCGCCGCATAACCACGGACTACCCTTCGGTCCGCATCCGCACCGCGGTTTTGAGACGGTGACCTTTATCCTCGAAGGCGACATCGCCCATCGCGACAGCGGCGGCCATGAAAGTGTGATCAGGGCCGGTGGCGTGCAGTGGATGACCGCGGGCCGCGGCCTCGTGCATGAGGAGGTTTCATCGAATGACTTCAAGCGTACCGGCGGACCATTGGAGGTCCTTCAGCTGTGGGTCAACCTGCCGTCAAAACTGAAGATGACGGCACCCGCGTACGTTGGATTGCAGCGCGAGCAGATCCCCTCGTTTGAAGCAGGTAACGGCCGGGTACACCTCAACCTCATCTCCGGCGCATGGGATGGTCACAGCGGTCCAATCCGCTCGCTGACCGGCGTGCACATGATGACCGTCGCATTCGAACCCGGCGGCCGTGTGCAACTTCCCGCACCGCGAGACCGCAACGTATTCCTCTACGTTGTACGCGGAGAACTCGACGTTGCTTCCGTTCGCGCACAGCAGCATCACCTGATCGAACTGAACGACAATGCGGATGTGGTCGAGCTTGAAGCGCACTCCGATGCATTGATCCTGTTCGGCCATGCACAAACGATATCGGAGCCCGTAGTCGCGCACGGCCCGTTCGTGATGAATACGAGGGAAGAAATTACCGAAGCCATCCACGATTACCAGGCAGGTAAATT
>JAQGMD010000174.1 GCA_028292565.1 Burkholderia sp.
CCTGATGCAGCCCTATCGCCTCGAAATGGGTACGAAGCTGGCCAATCCACGCGGCAAGGATCTGTATGCGTTCTGGGGCGAACTGGTCACCGACGCTCTCAACAAGCTGCTCGCCCAGGAAAAGGCGAAGGCATTGGTCAATCTCGCCTCCGAAGAATATTTCAAGGTGGTAAAGCCCAATCTGCTGAATGCTCCCGTGATTTCGCCGGTATTCGAAGACTGGAAGAACGGCAAATACAAGATAATCTCGTTTTACGCGAAGCGAGCACGCGGGCTGATGGCGCGTTACGCCGCCGTGAATGGCATCAGGCAGGCGGAAAAGCTGAAAGCGTTTGACTGGGAGGGGTATGCGTTCGATGAGGGCGGTTCGACGGAACGCTCCTGGCTGTTTCGCCGGCGCATTGAGGATTGAGCGGATAAAAAAAGCCTCGTTACACGAGGCTTTCTGTTTGGCTGCTTATTAGTTCATTATTTCCAGAATTGCCACCATGATCGGGTTTGCTGCGGTCCACCCCGGAAATACACGCTGTCCGGGAAATTCTTCCGCAATACGCGTTCCGCGTCGTTGCGCAGATCGGTAAGACCCATTGCATCGTAGGCGCGCACCATGATAAACAGCGCTTCTTCCACTGCAGGCGCTTCACGATAATCGGTGACCGCTGTCTGTGCCCGATTGGCTGCGGCCACGTAGGCGCCGCGCCGGAAATAGTAGTTCGCAACGTGTACTTCGTATTGCGCCATCGCGTTCACCAGGTACTTCATCCGGGCTACCGCATCCTTGGTATAGATGCTGTCCGGGAAGCGCTCGGCCAGTTGCTTGAACGCTTCGAACGCGTCGCGGGTTGCCTTGGAGTCGCGTTCGCTCGGATCCTGTCGCGAGACGAAGTCGAAGAAGCCGGCACGATCGTTGAAGTTGACCAGGCCGCGCAGATAGTACATGTAGTCGACGTTCGGATGGTTCGGATGCAGCTTGACGAAGCGTTCCGTCGCGGCCAGCGCTTGCGGCGCATCGCCCTGACGGTAGTGCGCATAGGCGATTTCCATTTGCGCCTGTTGCGCAAACGTGCCGAACGGATAGCGCGACTCGAGCTTCTCGAAGTGCGAAATCGCTTTTTCGTAATTACCGCTCGATAGCTCGTCGCGAGCCTCCGAGTATAATTTGGGCGCTGACCATCCTGCGGTCTCATCGATTTTCTCGGGGAGCAAGCCGCAACCCGAGAGCGATACCGCCAGGAAGACGGCAGCGAATTTCATTACGAAGTTCATCAGTTTTTTATGCATGACGTTGCAAGAGTGCCCTTGGACAAGTCATCGATTATAGCCGATGGAACTTGCAACGATCTCAACAGAAGCCCCGATTTTGACCAAAACCTTACCTGATACCGATATTGAAGATGGCGACGAAGAGAGCATTGCGTTGCTCGAAGCAGCTCCCATCGTACTGAAACTGACGCCTGACGCCTGCGGTGTGCGGCTCGACAAGCTGATCTCGCAGCTGGTGCCGCAGTACTCGCGCAGCCGCCTGCAACAATGGATTGAAGCCGGACATATCACCGTGGATGGCCAGCCGGCCCGCGGGAAAACTATAGCGCTGGGAGATGAAACCGTCGTCGTCCATCCGCAGACTTCGCCGGAGGAGCAGGGGTTTACGCCTGAACCGATGGAATTGCCCATCGTGCATGAAGACCAGTCCATCCTCGTGATCGACAAGCCCGCCGGCCTGGTGGTTCATCCCGGCGCCGGCAACTGGTCCGGGACGCTGCTGAACGGCCTGCTGCATCATTTTCCCGCGATTGCAGGTGTGCCGCGCGCCGGCATCGTGCATCGCCTGGACAAGGACACCAGCGGCCTCATGGTGGTTGCCAAAACGCTGGAAGCACAGACCGACCTGGTGCGTCAGTTGCAGGCGCGCACCGTCAAGCGCGAGTATCTGGCGCTCGTTTGGGGGGCGCCGCACATGACCGGCAGGGTGGATGCGGCAATCGGCAGGCATCCGCGCGATCGCATCAAGATGGCGGTATCGACGCATTCGAGCGCGAAACCCGCGGTGACGCATTACCAGCGCATCGCGACCGGATCACTGGACGACCGGCGGGTCAGCCTGATGCGCTGCCAGCTGGAAACGGGGCGCACTCACCAGATCCGGGTGCATATGCAATCGATAGGCTTCGCGCTTGTGGGTGACAACCTGTATGGAAAGTCGCATCTCGCGGGGGTGTTCGGCAGGCAGGCATTGCATGCCCACCGGCTCGGACTGGTTCACCCCAAGTCCGGCAAGGAGTGTGAGTGGAATGCGCCGGTGCCGCCGGACTTTGCGGAGTTGATTGCGCGTGCCGGCATCGACCAGGCATTGATCGACCAGGAGTAACGCCATGATGACCGGTTTCATTTCTCCCGACTGGACCGATGCGCCCGCCAACGTGGGCGCAATCTCCACCCTGCGCCTGGGGGGCGTGAGCCGCGCGCCGTACGACGACGGTGCGGGCGGCGGGGGAATGAATCTCGGCACGCATGTCGGTGACTCGCTGGAGCATGTACTGCAGAATCGCGTTTTGCTTCGCGAATTGCTGCCGGCTGATCCGGCATGGCTGACTCAGGTCCACGGGAGCAAGGTGCTCGATGCGGCCCTGGTCGAGGGGGCGCCGGAAGCGGACGGTTGCATAGCGACACAGCCGGGTGTCGTCTGCGTGATCCAGACGGCTGATTGCCTGCCAGTATTGTTTTGCGATCGGGCGGGCAGGGTAGTCGGCGCCGCACATGCGGGATGGCGTGGCCTGGCAGGCGGCGTGCTTGAAAACACGTTGGACAGCATGTGCAAAGCCGGGGCGGGCGAGATCATGGCATGGATGGGGCCGGCCATAGGCCCCGAACGTTTCGAAGTGGGGGAGGATGTGCTGGCGGCGTTTGTCGGGCGCGACGCGAATGCTCGTTCAGCATTCACTCCTGTCGCGAGCCAGCCCGGAAAGTATCTTGCCGACATCTACAACCTTGCGCGCAATGTCTTGCGCAAGGCCGGCGTGACCGCGGTTCATGGTGGAGGACTATGTACCGTCACCGACCAGCGCCGTTTTTTTTCTTATCGCCGTGACAGGACAACCGGGCGCATGGCTTCTTTGATCTGGCTCAAATAAAACTTCACTCTTAGGCGCCTGCGCGGTGCCTTAATCGCCGGCTGCGGCTTCACCACCCGGGCCAGGCGCCTGCTCGCGTGCTAATTTT
>JAQGMD010000179.1 GCA_028292565.1 Burkholderia sp.
CGCGGATCACTTTTTGCAGGATGTCGCGGGCCGTTGCAGTCCAGATGAACGGCTTCGGATTGGCGTTGTGGTGGGCGACGTACTGCTCAATTGCTGCGGTCAATTCCGGCACACTGGTGAACACCCCGCGTCGGAGGCGATTCTCCGAAATATCCCGGAAAAACCGCTCCACCATGTTCAGCCATGATGCCGATGTCGGCGTGAAGTGCATGTTGAAGCGCGGGTGTTTTTCAAGCCATGCCTGCACGTTCGGATGCTTGTGCGTGGCGTAGTTGTCGCAGATGAGATGCAGTGTCTTTCCCTTGGGCGTCTCACGGTCGATCTTGCGCAGGAAGCGCAGCCATTCCTCGTGACGATGACGCTGCTGGCACTGGGCGATGACCTGGCCATCGAGCACGTTCAGCGCGGCGAACAAGGTGGTCGTGCCATTGCGTTTGTAGTCGTGCGTCATGGTCGCTGCGCGTCCTTTCTTCAGCGGCAAGCCCGGCTGCATGCGATCCAGCGCCTGCACCTGGCTTTTCTCGTCGCAACACAACACCATCGCATGCGCGGGAGGCGACAAGTACAGGCCCACGACATCTTCGAGCTTCTCGACAAATTTCGGGTCGCGCGAGATTTTGAAGCCACGCACGAGATGCGGCTTCAAACCCTTGGCGCGCCAATGCCGCGACACGCTGGCGGCGCTGACACCGAGTTCGACGGCCATCTTGCGCGTGCTCCAATGCGTAGCCGATTCGGGCGTGCTCTCTGTCGTCAGCGCAACCAAGCGGGCAACATCGACCTTCACCGGCGGCGCCCCGCGTGGTAGGTCTCGCTCAATGCCACGCAGGCGCCATTGCGCATAGCGTTCGCGCTAGCGCCTGACTTGCCCACGGTCCACGCCAAGCTCCACGGCAATGTCCTTGTTTTGCATGCCCTCGGCCGCCAGCAGCACGATGCGTGCACGCTGGGACAGTCTCACGCTGGTGAGTCCCGAGCGAATCAATGCAGCAAGTTCCGCATGCTCTTCTGCGGTAAGCACAATCTCGGTTGCAATTCGCACTGGTGCCCTCCTGTCTGTTACACAAGGATAGCCCTTCAAGTGCTGAATTTCAATACGAAGCATCAAGAGTGCAACACTACACTAGCCGTCCAGGATGTGGCCATCCTTACTGAAGAAGACGCGGCCGAGGCAACCCGCAAAATGAAGAGCGGGGGGCTGTTCGGGCTGCTGACATCGATCGGCGTGATGTTCCTCTTGTCGATGCTCTGGTGGAGCTACGGTAGGAAGAAAATGGAGGATACTCGCTTGCGCGGCGCACAGCTAGTCGATGGACCTGAACTCCGCCAGCTCATGGAAGCTCGCGACGACTGCAGTCCGTATTTACTAGCCGGCGTACCAATGCGTAAGGGCTCGGAGACGTTGCATACATTGATCGGCGGTGCCCAGGGCACAGGTAAGTCACAGCAGTTTTTCCGCCTGATGCGCCAGGTCCGGGCGCGCGGAAAACGTGCAATTGTGTACGATCCAACCGGTGAATTTACGAAAGCCTTCTATCGCGAAGGCAGGGATATCCTGATGAACCCGCTGGACGTTAGGAGTCCCCACTGGACTATCTGGAACGAAATCGAGAAGGACTACCACTTCGACAATATGGCCAACGGCCTGATACCCGATCCGGCCGAGGCCGACCCATTTTGGGCGCAAGCTGGGCGGATGGTACTCAAGGACGTTTATCGGGTTTTAGGACGGGAGAACAGGCGAACCAATGCCGACCTCTACAGCGCGATTGCTAAGAGTAATCTCGATGCTCTACACGCGCTGTTGCTTGGCACCGCCGGCGCAACCTATGTCGATCCGACGACCGAGCGGACCGGGATGTCACTCAAAATGACGGTGCAGAACCAGCTCGAATCCTTCCGGTTTTTACATGACAAGGGCGACCCATTCTCGATTCGCAGATGGGTCCACGAAGACTCCGATTCGTGGATGTTCATTACGGCTCGCGAGGCCATGCGAGAGGCGCTAAAGCCAGTCCTGTCGCTGTGGATTGATACGGCGATTAAAGCGGTCTTGGATTTGGAACCGACCCACCGCGAACGCCTGTGGTTCTTCATTGATGAACTGCCGACTCTCCAAAAGCTGGACATCCTAAAGCTCGCGCTGACCAATACCAGGAAGTATGGGTTGTGCTGTGCGATTGGCATCCAGGACTTCTCGCAGCTCAACGAAATCTACGGTCAGCATCAAGCCAGGACGATCATCTCCGGCTGCCAAACCAAGCTGCTGTTGCGCGTGACAGATGGCGAGGCCGCCCGTGTACTGGCGAAGTTGATGGGCGAGGCGGAGCTGGACGAGAAAGAGGAAACGCTGAGCTATGGCCTCAATTCCCAGCGCGACGGAGTGAGCGTTTTTGCGCGAAGAAATTTGCGTGACATCGTACTCACATCACAGATCCTGACCCTTCCCGATATGGCGGGCTATATCACGATTCCAGGGGATTATCCTGTCGCGCGAATCAGCTATCAGTACGAACCGAATCCCACGATTGCGGAGGGATTCGTGGAGCGCGAGGGGTTCGGCGTCAGCTTTACGCCGAGCCTGGCCGGTCATGCTCCCAATGCATCGGCCGGACCTGCCAAGGCGGACTGCGCGGTAGCAAACGATCCGGTACCGAGCGATCTATTTGGCGACGACCGGCCAGCCGAGCCAACGGTGCACCTTAATGAGTTGGAGCCGGTGGCTGAAGTAGTCGACTTTGAGAGCGGGCAAACATCGCACGCGAAAGACGCGCCGCAGTCGGTTGATACGGACGCCGCAATCGAAGTACTAAAGTCGGCTGGATTGGCTGGCGCACTCAAAATGGGGAAATCGTGATGGTGTGCATAAGGCGCAGCATTGTGTATCTTTGCACGTTGTTGCTGTCCCTTCCTTCGACGTGCATGGTGCGTGCCAAACGGAAGTCACTTGATCCGATCAAAGCGTTGCAATTCCCTTGCGTTGTGCCCGCGGCTCCCGGGCACATGATCAAATCCTCCGCCGCGACGGACTCTTACAACTACGCCGATGCCGGGCAGGAAGTTCGACCTGCCGGAGTAAGATCATGATGTCGCTTCACAACGTCAGCGCTGCGGGAGAGGCACTGCAATATTTTTCAAAGGACAACTACTACACTGAGCACGAGGGCTTAGAGGAGTCTGAGTGGTTCGGCAAGGGAGCCCACGCGTTAGGTTTCGAGGGAAAGGTCGACAAGCGCCAATTCTTCGAAGCGCTGCACGGCACCATCGATGGCCAAGAACTGGGCAAATGGGTTAGGAACGACCAAACCGGAGAAAAAGAGCGCGAACACCGGCCTGGTACTGATATCACTTTCTCCGCGCCGAAAAGCGTTTCGCTCCTGGCAGAAGTATATGGGTCCCGGGAGGTCCGCGATGCCCACGAAGAGTCTGTCAAGGCTGCTTTAGGCTACATCGAGCGAGAATTGTCGTACACCCGTCAGATGAAGGCCGGCAAGCTTCAATCGGTACAGACCGGGAACCTTGTGGCGGGAATGTTCCGGCACAACACGTCACGCGACCTCGACCCGCAGACACATACTCACGCTATTGTGATGAATGCGACAAAGCGCGAAGACGGACAGTGGCGCTCACTTACAAACGAAGAAATTTACCGGGCACAGCGCGTTGTCGGCGCAATTTACACGGCTGAGCTTGCGGATCGCCTACAGCGCCTGGGCTACGAGTTGCGGCGTACGGACGACCGCGGCAATTTCGAAATAGACGGCATCGCCCGGGAACAGATCGAACACTTCAGTCAACGCCGCGCCGGCATGGAAAGCGTGATGAAGGAGCGCGGCATCGATATCGACCAAGCGACCGCGCAGCAGAAGGAAGATGCCGCGCTAGCTACCCGCGCTCGTAAGACCAATGTTGATCATGCGGACTTGATGGCGGATTGGAAGAAGCGCGCCAAAGAGGTTGGGCTTGACTTCGAAGCTATCCAACAAAGGGCGGACTCGAATCGGCAGCGTGGCGGCGTGATGCGCGATGATCGTCTAAGCGGCCGTCAAGCGATGGAATTCGCTGTCGCTCATCTGACCGAACGCGAGGCGGTGGTGAGCAGAAACGAACTGTTACAGGCTGCGGTCGAGCATGGGGCCGGGCGAGTCACGCCAAGCGAGGTTGAAAAAGCATTCGAGAAGCTCACGCGTGAAGGGTACCTTGTGCAGCTCCCTGACGGCAATTTTACGACCGAAAAGATGCTGGGTTCCGAACTGTGGACACTGGACCAGGTGCGCAATACGAAGAACCAGGCGGAGCGGATCTTGAGTGAGAGCGCGGTGAAGGAGAAGCTTGCGCGCATCGAACGGCGGCAGGGTTTTGCGTATACGGATGGACAGAAAGAGGCCATTGCGAAGGCCTTGACCTCGCCCGACCGTTTCGTGGCGATACAGGGCTTGGCAGGTACCGGAAAAACTACCATGCTCAAGGGTTTACGTGGGGTGGCCGAGGATCAAGGCTATACGCTCCGAGGGATGGCGCCGACCGGCGCGGCAAGTAAGGTGCTCGCAAGGGAAACCGGGATCGTCACCGAAACAGTCGCGATGTTCCAGATAAAGGAGCGGCAACTTCAGAAGGATATCGAATTTGCCCGGCAATACGCGCCGGAATTCAGTCGGCAGAAAGAGCTGTGGATCGTGGACGAGAGTTCTTTCCTTGCGCAACGGCAGAAGGCGCAGCTTGATCATATGGCTAACAAAGCCGGTGCCAAAGTGGTCTATCTGGGCGACATGCTGCAGCTGC
>JAQGMD010000255.1 GCA_028292565.1 Burkholderia sp.
AGTTCAAAGGCGCGGCTGCAGCAGCTATCCCAAATACCGTTGGACGATTTGAAGATACAAGACTTGCAGGAACGTGCCGTCCTGAGCGCGGAATTCGAATCGCCGCAAGCGGCCAAGGTTTTATTGGAGCGTCTGCTAGGCCAACCCGGGGGACCGTTTCCTAAGGCTCTGTATCACTATGGGCGCATCTTGCTTGATGAGGGGAGTGAGAGGGGCCTCGATCATTTGGCGTCGGCGGCGAGTGCGGATCGGCATATGACTGAATTGGCTGCGCGTGCGGGCTACGTCTACTTGCTTAAGAAGCATGGCGAGGAAAGAGCGCAGGAATGGTGGGACGGGATCATGTATGGTGAAGATGAGGGATGATGGCTTCCGGCGCATCCGCTCCGGCTAAACGTCAGGTCTGGCCTGAGCCGCAGGGTGCGTTTTACGCACCGCTGGCTCCCGCCAACCGACGACATCGGCCATGCGAGCAGAACCAATGCGTATGCACGCTACAGCACTGACCGTCCGGCGCCTGAATTTTAGTGGACGTAGGTTGGGATGCCAATCCCAACACTCTGCTCCACGCAATGGGCCGGCCGTTGCATTGGCGTTCGAACGTTGGGATTTCATCCCAACCTACGACAGTGGCAGGTTTGGCCTTCCTCCTGCAACAAGGGGGAAGCAAAAGCGCAAGGCTTCGCGAAACGCCTGTCGCATCACTGCGTATAAGAAACCTTATCCACTATAACCGAGACCTTACCCGTCGACTGCAGGAAAGATCGGCTCTTCATGTCACAAAAAATACTGTGTTGTCGAGCCACTAATCGATCCGCGTAATCCGATTTACGGACGGCGGCACGACGGGCGAATTGGTCCGCAAATATGCTTCAAGCGCATCCACATCCAGCTCGCCGCCAAGATCATTACTCCCCTGAGCGAACACAGTGAAATTGTCACCGCCACTCGCCAGATAGCTGTTCATGGTGACCCGGTAGACCGAGTTGTCGGCGATCGGGGTGCCATTCAGACGCATGTTGGTAATGCGCGATCCGGCGGGCCTACTCAAATCGTAGCTGTAGGTAAACCCGGCCGAAGGAAACAGCACGCGAGGGGCGCTGGCGATATTGGCGCCGCTGTGGAACTGTTGTTCAAGCAGCGCACGCAGCTTTGCACCGGTAAGGCTCTTGACCACCAGGCTGTTGCTGAAAGGATGAACGCCGAATACCTGGCCATACGTGACCATGCCGCCGCCCGCGGGCACGTTCAGGTCCGCTCTTACTCCGCCGGGGTTCATCAGGGCGATCTGTGCTCCGCCCCGTGCCCCCGCTTTCGTGGCTGATAGCTGCGCGTCGGCGATGAGGTTGCCCAGCGGGCTTTCGCCGGATGCGGTCCTGTTGCGGGTTATCGAGGCGGTCAAGGTGCCTACCGGGCGACGGGCAAGCGGTGCTGCGGCGGTGGCATATTGGGTGACAATCCGGTCAACCGCCTGGTCCTTCGCGAAGCTGCGCTGCGAGGATGAGAGCGCGATCTTTGTACCTGTGCTGCTCGTAAAAGACTCGCCTTGAACAATCACGTTATTGGCGGATTTCGAAGCGAGCTTGCGTGTCTTCGGGTCAATGGCCAGATTGATATCCGTGACGATCGTGCCGTACTGGCCGGCGGATGTCAGCAAAAACGGTTTTCCCGGGTTGGTCTTGCCGTAGTCGCATATGTACGCGCGATGGGTATGGCCTGATACCACCACATCCACGGCAGGGTCGAGTTTTTCCAGAATGGGAATGATGTCGCCTGTTAGATTCGGGCAGGACTTGTCGTTGTGGCCGCCAGTGGTTACGCCGCCTTCGTGGACGACGACCACGATGACATCAGCGCCCTGCGCTTTCAACTGCGGGATGAGCGCATTGGCCGTTTTGGCTTCATCCTTGAACGTGAGTCCCTGGACGCCCGCAGGCGTGACGATGCTTGGCGTACCTCTCAGGGTCATGCCGATGAAGCCGACCCTGACTTTTGCGTCGCCGCTACCGAATTCTTTGATGCCAGTCGGCGGGAACAGGGTCGATCCATCTGCCTTGACGGCATTCGCCGCCAGGAAGCCGAAATTCGCGCCGGGGAACGCCTTGTTCACGAGGCATGGCTCGCGCTGCGTATGTTTTGCGCAGCCGCCGTTTTTCATGCGCAGCAGTTCGTCCTTGCCCTTGTCGAATTCATGATTGCCCACGGCATTGAAGTCGATCCGGATTTCGTTGAACACTTCAATCGTTGGCTCGTCGAGGAACATCGCTGACACCAACGGCGAGGCGCCGATCATGTCGCCCGCGGACACGACGGCGTGGTTCGGGTTGAAACTTTTGAGATGCTTGATTGCGCTGGCCAGGTAGGCAGCGCCACCGGCAGGCACGGATACCTTAGTGGTTTCGTTGCCGGTGTGTGCGGCAATAGATAATTTTGGCGGTTCGAGATGACCGTGGAAATCGTTGAACGCGATGATCTTGATGTCGACGTTCTTGGCGGCTTGCTTCGCTGGCGCCAGGGAGTTGGACACTCCGTACCCGGCAGCGATGGTA
>JAQGMD010000279.1 GCA_028292565.1 Burkholderia sp.
ACAGCTTCCAGAGAAGTTCTTCAACCCGTCGCGCGCCGAGTTCGGACATGGAAACATACAGTGGGGTTTTGCCGTTCAGTAGCGGGTGGGGTGTATTCAGGAATTCGCGCGCATCCTCCGCGGAGTCCCACACGTAGTCGGCAGTGGCAAAGACCCGCGCCAGTCGCTCCGCCTTTTCGGACTCGTCCGGGCTCAGGCGATCGCGTCGTCGCTTGTAGGTGGCCTCCGGCACGATGCGATAGAGCAGGGCCTTGCGTTCTTCGGCGGTGCGTCCGACGCGCTCAGCGCTCGCGCGCAATGCAGCTTTTGGAAGGCCTTCGCGGACCATCTCATCCAGTTCAGAGAACGAATGTGGTGGAGGAGAGAGTGACATGACTGCTGCAATTTCTTCGGCGGATACTGAAATCATGATGGAACCTTAAGTATCAGTTGGATGTGAAAATAGTAGCATATGATACCCACGGACGTCCGAATTTTACATTTCCGCGAAGAATTTTCGTTGATTTCACAATAGAAAAAGAATAAAGTTGAACAAATGTTCAGATGCATTGAGCAACTGTTCACGAATCGGTATGGTATGACCTCTTTCGACCGCCAGGACACCACGCACGCCGCTGTTCGCGTGGCGCGCCTGTACTACTTTCAGCGGCTGACCACCGCCGCGATTGCCGCGGAACTCGGGACGTCGCGCGCGACCGTGTCGCGTTTGCTTTCGTACGCGATGGAAAACGGCCTCGTGGAGATTCGCGTGCATGATCCGCAAGCACAACCGCAGCAGCTCGAAACCCAGCTCAGGGACCGTTACGGGTTGCGGTCGGCCCAGGTGGTGCCGATCCCGGCGGGCGCGAGCGAAGAAGATTCGCTGAAACGGGTTGCGATTCAGGCCGGCGCTTACCTGAACAGCCTGATCGCGTCTGATACGGTCCTTGGCGTCGCCTGGGGCAACACGGTTGCCGCGATTGCGGAAAACCTGGTGCAAAAGCGGGTGCACGATGTGGACATCGTCCAGTTGAACGGTTCGGGTACCGGGCACAGCATCGTCAATACCTTCGGTGAATCGATCGTGTTGCGGTTCGCCCAGAATTACGGCGCGCGCGGGCACAGTTTTCCGGTGCCGGCGTTTTTCGATTACGCAGAGACCAGGCAGGCGCTGTGGCGGGAACGCAGTGTGCAGCGGCTGCGCGCGTTGCAGGAGCGGGCGGATGTCCTGTTGTTCAGTATCGGCGCCGCGGAAACCGGCAGCTATGTGCATACCGGCGGCTATCTCGATGCCGCGGAATTTCGCGCGGTGCAAAACGACGGCGTCGTCGGTGACATCGCTACCGTGTTCTTCCGGCACGACGGCAGCTGGCGCGATGTCGCATTGAACGCGCGCAGCAGCGGGCCGGGCCTCGACTCTTTTCAACGTGCCGCGCATTCGATCTGCGTCGTGTCGGGGCGCGGCAAACTGCCCGGTTTGCGGGCGGCATTGCGCGGCGCATTTATCAACGAGCTGGTGATTGATGAACCGACGGCCGGCCTCCTCGTTGATAGCGACGAACCTTTGGGCAAAGAATCCCGGCGAGCGGGTAAAAAAACATGACCAACACAGCGACATACGACCTTTTCATTATCGGCGGCGGCATTAACGGCGCCGGCATCGCGCGTGATGCGGCCGGACGCGGATTGAGCGTCGGGCTGTGCGAGCAAGGCGATTTTGCCGGCGCGACTTCGTCAGCCAGCACCAAGCTGATCCACGGCGGTCTGCGCTATCTCGAGTACTACGAGTTCCGCCTCGTTGCCGAGGCACTGGCTGAGCGCGAACATTTGCTGGCGATCGCGCCGCACATCTCATGGCCGCTGCGCTTTGTGATGCCGCATGTGAAAGAGCTGCGTCCGCGCTGGATGATCCGGCTCGGACTATGGCTTTACGATCACATCGGCGGCCGCATCAGCCTGCCGCATTCGCACGGCGTGTCGCTCACCGATACGCCGTACGGAGCCGGGTTGCGTGCGGATCTTACACGCGGCTTTGTCTATTCCGATGCATGGGTTGACGATGCGCGCCTGGTGATCCTGAACCTGCGCAGTGCGCAGAAGCATGGCGCCGAAATCTTCGCGCGTACCCGCATGGCCGGTGCGCGCCGCGAAGAGGGTGTATGGGTGTGCACGCTGGAAGACAGCCACGACCAGTCCCGACGCGAAATCAGGTCGCGCGCACTCGTCAATGCCGCCGGTCCCTGGGTGGTCGATGTCGAAAGCCAGCTGGATGCAGGCGCCTCCGATAAACGGCGTCGTGCCGGTGTGAAGCTGGTACGCGGCAGTCATATCATCGTGCCGAAACTATTTGCGGGCGAACACGCCTACATCCTGCAGAACGACGACCGACGAGTCATCTTCATGATCCCGTATGAAGGGAAGTTCACGCTGATCGGCACGACCGACGTGCCGCAGTCAGATATGAAGGGCGGCGCGCAGATCAGCGCGGAAGAAGAGGACTATTTGTTGCGGGCGGTGAATCGCTATTTGGCCAAGCCCGTAGACCGTGACGCCATCGTATGGCGTTATGCCGGCGTGCGGCCGTTGTTTGACGACGAGTCGGACGACCCATCTGCTGTCACGCGCGATTACACGCTGATGCTGGACGACACCGCCAACCTGCCCAGCCTGTCGATCTACGGCGGAAAAATCACGACCTACCGCCGGCTTGCAGAATCGGCACTCGACAAGCTCGCTCCATGGCTGCCCGCCGAACGCGGCAAATGGACCAGCGAGGAAGCGCTGCCCGGCGGCGAATTTAAGTGCGCGGACCATGATGCGCAGCTCGCGCGCCTGTACGCAACATATGCAAAGCTGCCCCCGGCCTGGCTGACCCAGGTATTCCATCGCCATGGCCTGGCCACTTACGAACTGCTCGGCGACGCGAAAGTGATGGAAGACCTCGGCCACAATTTCGGCGGCGGACTCACCGAACGCGAGGTCGAGCATTTCGTCAGGAACGAATGGGCGTACGCCCCGGACGACATCCTCTGGCGACGCACCAAGTGCGGCCTGCACATGACCCCGGAGCAACGCGCGGCGTTTTCAGAATATTTTTCGACCGTGCCGGAAGTGGCCGGACAAAACAAGTAACAGGAGAATCAATGTCGGAAATCGCGCTACAAGGCGTCACTAAGAACTGGGGAACGGCGCAGGCGGTGAAGGGCATCGACTTCCATGTGAAGTCGGGCAGTTTCACGGTCTTGCTCGGCCCTTCGGGGTGCGGCAAGTCGACTACGCTGCGATTGATCTCGGGTCTCGATACGCCGTCGTCCGGCACCATCCACATTGGTGCGCGCGATGTCACATACCTGTCACCCGCGCAACGTAAGATCGCGATGGTGTTCCAGTCGTATGCGCTGTTCCCGCACTTGAATGTGCGCGAGAACATCCTGTTCGGCGTGCGCGTGCGCAAGGAACCGGCCAAGGACTTTGAATCACGCCTGAAACGCGTGGCCGATATCCTCGGGCTGAGCCAATTGCTCGACCGCCGTCCGAGCCAGCTCTCCGGCGGACAGCAGCAGCGGGTTGCGCTCGGCCGAGCAATCATCGCCGAAACATCGGTGTGCCTGATGGATGAACCCCTGTCGAACCTCGATGCGCAATTGCGGCAAGAGATGCGTCGCGAACTGCGCGCGCTGCAGCAGCAGCTCGGCATCACGATGGTCTACGTCACGCACGACCAGACCGAAGCGATGAGTATGGCCGACCAGGTGATCCTGCTGCGCGACGGCCGCATCGAACAGGACGCTCCGCCGGCAGAGCTATATGCGCACCCCGCATCGATTTTCGCGGCGCGCTTCATTGGCACGCCGCCCATGAATATCCTGCCGCTTGCAAACACAGCGGATGGCCTGGTCATCGACGGGACCGCCGGGCCGGTGATCACTCCGGCGCACGTAGATGAATTGCAGCTGGGCGTGCGGCCCGAGCATATCAGCATCGTCGAGCGCGGCGTTGGCGCCACGGTCAAGCACATCGAGTACTTCGGGGCCGACACCATCGTCGGCGCCACCATCGGCAATGCACCATTGCTGGTGCGCGCGCCAGGGCAGTTATCGCTGGCGCCGGGCAGTGCCATCCAGCTCGGATGGGAAGCGTCAAACCAGTATTTTTTCGATAAAAAAACCGGCCTGCGACGTCTTCTCGCATAGACGAGAGCGCTGGCTAAACAATTTTCTCAAGGAGGCATATCCATGCGTAGAACCCTTTTAAAAACCATCGCCGGCCTGACGGTCGGTGCGGCATTCGGCATCGCACCCGCCCTCGCGGCGAACCCAGTCGAGCTGACCTTTTATTACCCGGTAGCCGTAGGCGGCCCGGTGACCCAGACCATCGACAACATGGTGGCCGAGTTTGAAAAGAGCAACCCGAATATCAAGATGAAGGCGGTCTACGCCGGCACCTACCAGGAAAGCATCGTCAAGGCGCTGACCGCCCATAAAGGTGGCACTCCGCCGCAACTCGCGGTGCTGCTGTCGACCGACCTGTTCACGCTGATCGATGAAGACGCGATCGTACCGATCGACAAACTGGCGACCAGCGCGGATGACAAAAAATGGCTCGGCGGTTTTTACAAGAGCTTCATGGAAAACAGCCAGACCGGCGGCAAGACCTGGGGCGTTCCGTTCCAGCGTTCCACCATCGTGCTGTACTGGAACAAGGCGTTGTTCAAGGAAGCAGGACTCGACCCTGAGAAGGGACCCGCGACCTGGAACGAAATGGTGGACTTCGGTAAAAAGTTGACCAAGACCGACGCCAACGGCAACGTCACGCAATGGGGCGTGAAGATCCCGTCCACCGGTTTCACTTACTGGATGTTCCAGGGCCTGACCACGCCGAATAACCACGTCCTGATGAACTCGGCAGGCACCCAGACTTACTTCGACAAAAAGCCTGCAGTCGAATCGTTGCAGAACTGGGTCGACCTGTCGGCCAAACACAAGGTAATGCCAAGTGGCGTGATCGAGTGGGGCACCACGCCTAAGGACTTCCTCGAGCAGAAGGCGGCCATGGTGTGGACCACGACCGGCAACCTGACGAACATCCGCACCAACGCCTCGTTCCCGTTCGGCGTTGCGATGCTGCCTTCAAACAAACGTCCCGGCAGCCCGACCGGCGGCGGCAATTTCTATGTGTTCAACAAGAGCACGCCGGAGCAGCAGCAAGCCGCGATGAAATTCATCCGTTTCGCGACCGAGCCGAAACGTGCAGCGCAATGGAGCATCGCAACCGGTTATGTGGCGACACGCCAGGATGCATGGGATACCCCGGAGATGAAGAAGTACTTGCAGGACGTGCCTGCGGCCGGCGTTGCACGCGACCAACTGCAGCACAGCGTTGCCGAACTGTCGACACACGACAATCAGCGTGTGACCAAGGCGCTTAACGACGGTTTGCAGGCCGCACTGACCGGCACTAAAACGCCGGAAGCCGCGCTGAAGGATGCACAGCGCGAAGCTGACCGCATCCTGCGCGCTTCACGACGTTAATTGGCATTGGGGCGGTCATGGCAATGTGACCGCCTCCTGTCGCAAGGACTGAAATAGGCTTTACATGAATCGTTCACGCACCTCCATCATCCCCTGGCTGCTATTGCTGCCCGCAATGCTGCTGCTGGTGGCGTTTACCCACTACCCGGCAGTGGCAACCATCTGGCACAGTTTCTTTTCCACGCCCAAGGGCTCGAGGCCGGCAGTATTCGTCGGCCTGGAAAACTATGCGCTGATGGTTGACGACCCGGTGTTCTGGCAGGCGCTCACCAACAACTTCTGGTTTGCGGTCGGCACGATTCCGCTATCGATCGCGCTGGCGATCATGATGGCCCTGTGGGTGAACGACAAGCTTGCGGGGCGCGGCGTATTGCGCCTCGCTTATTTCACGCCGACCGTGCTGCCGATGATCGCGGTGGCCAACATCTGGCTGTTCTTTTATACCCCCCAATACGGCCTGCTCGAACAGATAACGTATGCGCTCGGACTGCCGTCGCACAACTGGCTGGGTAATCCGAACACAGTGCTCGGCGCGCTGATCATGGTGGCGATCTGGAAGGAAGCCGGCTTCTTCATGATTTTTTATCTCGCCGCGCTGCAATCGATTTCGCCGACGCTTTCTGAAGCTGCCGCTCTGGAAGGTGCATCGCGCTGGCAGTACTTCTGGCGTGTGCAGTTTCCGCTGTTGATGCCGACTACGCTGTTTGTCCTGATCAATGCGTTGATCAACTCGTTCCGCCTGGTCGACCATATCGTGGTGATGACCAAGGGCGGCCCGGATAACGCCAGCTCCTTGCTGCTCTATTACATCTACGAAGTCGGATTCAGTTTCTGGGACTCCGCCTATGCAGCCGCGCTCACTGTTGTGCTGCTGCTGGTGCTGGCCGTGGTGGCCTTCGTCAAATTCCGCTTCCTCGATCGCAGGACCCACTACCAATGAACACCACCAATCCGTTCGGCAATCAAAGCCGCATCCTTGAAACGACCGCGGCTTGGGTACTCGGCCTGCTGTGGCTGCTTCCGCTGATCTATGCGATATGGACCGCCTTCCATCCGGCGCAGTTCGCAACCCGTTTTGAACTGATGGCGCCGATCACGCTGCAAAACTTCGCCAATGCCTGGGCGGCCGCGCCGTTTATGCGTTACTTCTTCAACACCTTCGTGCTGGTGACCATGATACTGGCCGCGCAAATGGTGTTGGCAACGATGGCTGCCTATGCGTTTGCGCGCTTCGAATTCCGCGGTAGCAACCTGATGTTCATGCTGGTCCTGATGCAGTTGATGGTGATGCCGGACATGCTGATCGTCGAGAATTACAGCACCATGAACCAGCTCGGACTGCGTGACACGATCCTGTCGATCGGCTTGCCTTACTTCGCATCCGCTTTCGGCATTTTCCTGTTGCGCCAGACCTTCAAGACGGTGCCGAAGGAACTGGATGAAGCCGCGACGGTGGAGGGCGCCAACGCGCTGCAGGTATTGTGGAATGTGTATGTGCCATTGGCCAAGCCGGTGTATCTCGCGTTCGGGCTGGTGTCCGTCAGCACCCACTGGAACAACTTCCTGTGGCCGCTGATCGTCACCAACTCGGTGGAATCGCGCCCGCTCACGGTTGGATTGCAGGTGTTCTCCTCGACTGACCAGGGTGTCGATTGGTCCATCATTACGGCGGCTACGCTGATGACATCGGCGCCGCTGCTGATTGCATTCCTGCTGTTCCAGCGCCAGTTTGTACAGTCGTTCATGCGCGCCGGGATACGTTAACCATCCATGAAAGGTTGAGAGCCATGCAACTCATTACCTGGAATATCCAATGGTCCCGAGGCGTGGACGGACGTGTAGATCCGGCCCGTATAGTTGAAGATGCGCGTGCGCTCGGCGATTTCGATGTACTCTGTTTGCAGGAGGTGTCGGCGAACTTTCCGGCGCTGGCCGGCAGCAAGGGAGAAAACCAGTTCGAGCTGTTCGCGGAACTGCTGCCCGATTTCACGCCGGTGCCGATTGTCGGTGTCGACATCCTCGGTGAGGATGGCAGCCGGCGCGCATTCGGCAACATGATCCTGTCACGGTACCCGGTACTGCGCGTGTTGCGGCACCAGTTGCCGTGGTCGCCGGACCCCGATGCGATCAGCATGCCGCGCACCTTACTCGAAGTGACGGTGGCCAGTTCGCTGGGACCGCTGCGCGTGATGACCACGCATCTCGAATACCACTCCGCTATCCAACGCGCAGTACAGATCGAAGCGATCCGTTTCGTATATGCCGAGGCATGCGCCCGGTCGGCGCTCACCCGCACGCGTGTTACGAACGAATCGCCTTATCACTCATTCGCCGAGCCGACGCGGACCATCCTTACGGGCGACTTCAACTTCCGCCCGGAAGACCCGTTGCATACCCGCCTGCAGGAGCCGGTCGACGAGCATACCCCGCGCCTGGTCGATACCTGGGAATACCTGCACCCTGACACCCCGCATCCGCACAACGTCGGTTTGTACGACCGGGAGCAGTGGCCGGAGCCGTTCACCTGCGACTTCATTTTTGCGAGCGAAGACCTGTTGCCACGGGTGCGCGCAGTGCGCCTCGACAGCCAGACCCGCTCCTCGGACCATCAACCGCAGTTACTGGAACTCGAATGAAGCCTTTGAGCGAGTTGCCGATCGACGCGGTCGATACGGTATTCACCGATATCGACGATACGCTGACGACAGGAGGCAAGCTGACGGCGCAAGCCTACGCTGCGCTGGAAGACCTGCAGGCTGCGGGACTGCGGGTGATCCCGGTCACCGGCCGGCCGGCAGGGTGGTGCGACCATATTGCGCGTATGTGGCCGGTCGATGGGGTCATCGGCGAGAACGGCGCGTTCTATCTCTGGCACGATGGCGATAGCGGCAAGCTACGCACCCGCCATCTCTATGATGACAGCACAAGAGCTGCGAATGCGACCCGGCTGGCCGGGGTACGCGAGCGCATCCTGCGTGAAGTGCCGGGGGCGGGCATCGCATCGGACCAGTTCTGCCGTCTCTACGACCTGGCGATCGACTTTTGCGAAGACGTAGCGCCGCTCGATGATGCAGCCATCAACCGGATAGTCGCGTTGATGGAGGAGGCGGGCATGACGGCGAAAGTCAGTTCGATCCATGTCAATGGCTGGTTTGGCGAATATGACAAACTAAGCATGGCCAGAATAATGATGAACGAACGCTACAGAACAGACCTGAACGACCCGGCGCAACGCGCACGTTGTGTGTTTGCCGGCGATTCGCCGAACGATGCGCCGATGTTCGACTATTTTCCGTTATCCGTCGGCGTCGCCAACGTGCGCGATTTCGCCGAACGGCTACCGCATCCGCCGAGCTTCGTGACGCAGGCCGGGCATGGCGCCGGATTCGCCGAACTGGCGCGGCACCTGTTACGGAACCGCGAGTAGCGGCCGCCGCATGCTGACCCTGCTCAACCTCCTCTCCGCCCTGGCCATGCTGGTCTGGGGCACGCACCTGGTGCGTACCGGTGTACTGCGCGTGTATGGCGCAGACCTGCGGCGCGTTTTAAGCACCAGTATCAAACGCCGCGGCATGGCGTTCATGGCAGGCGTGGGTGTGACGAGCCTGGTGCAAAGCAGCAATGCCACTTCCGTCATCGTCTGCTCGTTCGTCGCGCAGGGACTGATCGGCCTCGCGCCCGCGCTCGCCATCATGCTCGGTGCGGATGTCGGGACGGCGCTCATGACGGGCGTGTTGAGTTTCGATTTATCGTGGCTGTCGCCGCTGCTGATTTTTTGCGGCGTGATCGTGCATTTGTCGAGCAAGAAGAAGAAATCCGGACAGATCGGCCGCATCGCGATCGGGCTCGGTTTGATCACGCTGGCGCTGCAACTGACTGCCGCCGCCACCCGGCCGATGACCGAGATGGCAGGGATCGAAGTCCTGTTTTCCTCGCTCACCGGCGACTTGCTGCTGGACGCACTGATCGGCGCGCTGTTCGCGATGGTGACATATTCGAGCCTGGCGGCGGTGCTGCTTGCCGCAACCCTGGCAACTTCCGGCGTGATTTCACTCGAAGTGGCGCTATGCCTCGTGGTGGGCGCCAACCTCGGCAGCGGGATCCTGGGAATAGTGGGCGCCTCGAATCACAATGCGGCCGGCCGCCGCGTCGCCTTGGGCAGCCTGCTGTTCCGGCTCGCTGGTGCCGCGGTCGTGCTGCCTTTCATCGGCCTGCTGCAAGTGGAATTGTCGCAGCTGATCACCGATCCGACCAAGGCGGTCGTGGCGTTTCACATTGCCTATAACTTTGTGCGTAGCGTGCTGTTCCTGATGATGACCGAACGGATGGCGCGTTTTCTCATGAAGTCAGTTCCGGATTCCGCTGAACCCGGCGCCGGCATCCGGCCCCGTTACCTCGATACGGCCGCGATCAACACGCCCACCCTCGCGCTCGCCAATGCCGCGCGCGAGGTGCTTCGCATGGGCGAGATCATCGAGAACATGCTGGCGGGACTGCTGGTTGTGGTCCGTGACAACGATGCGCCGCGCGGACGCGAAGTGCGCAAACTGGACGATGACGTTGACAAGTTGTACACAGACGTCAAGATGTACCTGGCGCGGGTTTCGCGGCAAGAGCTGGATGAGGCCGAGATCCGGCGCTGGACCGACATCATCACGCTCACGATCAACCTGGAACAATCGGGCGACCTCATCGAACGGATCGTCACCGATGTGGAAACCAAGAAAATCGTCCCGCGGCGCCATTTCTCGGATGCCGGCATGAGTGAAGTGATGGAGATGCATGCGCGACTGGTCACCAGCCTGCAACTTGGCCTGTCGGTCTTCCTCAACGGCGACGTGAAAAGCGCGCAGCGGCTGCTGGAGGAAAAAGAGACTTTCCGCGACCTCGAGCGCCGATATGCGCAAACCCATTTGCTGCGTCTTGCGGGGGAGAGCATGCAAACCATTGAAACCAGTTCACTGCACCTCGACATCATCAGCGACATGAAGCGACTGCATTCGCTGTTCTGTTCACCCGCTTATCCGGTGCTCGACAAGGCCGGCTTGCTGCGCAAGAGCCGGCTCGAGCCCGCCAACCCGATCGCGCCCGCGGTTATCAAAACCGACCCCGCGGCCGCGCGAGAAGGTTCGTATCATGCGCCCCCCTGATAAATTGATAGCGGGATAATTTGTTAGCACTCTGGCTACCATCCTTGGTCTCTCAGCAACAAACCTTCAACAAACCGATTTAATTTCTGCTAAGAAATTCTTTTAGGTTTCCGTATTCGCTACAATGCCACGTAGAAATATGCGTGACATTTCGATCCGGTTCTTGCCGGATCGGTAAATCGGCGAGATTTGCGGAGCACTCGGATGATCAAGATCAGCGTCGTCTCATACAACAATGAAATCCCGGCGGCACCTGCGTCGGCGGTTTTCGACCGTGAGGGCCGCACCCTGGGGCGGAGCAGGGATAATTTCTTTGTGCTCGACGATCCCAAGAATCTCGTTTCACGCACCCAGGCCCGGATTAAAAGCGATGGCTTGCGGCATACAATCACGAACCTGAGCCGCGCCACGCCGATCATGGTGAACGGCCGGGAAATCCCCTCCGAACGCGAACACGAACTGCGGTCCGGCGACGAAATCCAGATTGGCCTGTATGTATTGCGTGCTGAAGCGGTCATTAATTCGGCACCCGAACCGGCCCCGAGGCGCGCATCGGTCTCCCAGTTAAAGGAAGCCGCTGCCAAGGCTGCAGCAGCCGCCGCGCAGCGGCCATTGCCCGGCTTCGGCGCCGCCGCGTCCTCCCATGCGCTACCTGATGCCCAACCCGCTGTTCCGCCGTCGCCGCCTGCGGAGGTAGCCCCAACCAGCCCGGAGGACGAGGCGCTGATCCAGGCCTTCCTGAATGGCGCCGGCATCCCTTCGGTGACGCTGGCACAGGGACTGACACCGGA
>JAQGMD010000290.1 GCA_028292565.1 Burkholderia sp.
GGCATTCTTCAGGTCGTGGATCAGCTGCGCCAGGTCTTCGATCGAATAGATGTCGTGGTGCGGCGGCGGAGAAATGAGGCCGACACCAGGCACCGAGAAACGCAACTTCGCGATGTACTCGGATACCTTATGGCCCGGCAACTGGCCGCCCTCGCCCGGCTTTGCGCCTTGCGCCATCTTGATCTGGATCTGATCGGCGGATATCAGGTACTCGGCGGTGACACCGAAGCGGCCGGAAGCAACCTGCTTGATCTTGGAGCGCAGCGAATCACCGTCCTGCAGCGGCATGTCCACTTCGACGCGGTCCTCGCCGATCACCGATGCCAGGGTCTGGCCCTTCTTGATCGGGATGCCTTTCAATTCCATGCGATAGCGGTTTTCGTCTTCGCCGCCCTCACCGGTATTCGATTTGCCGCCGATGCGATTCATGGCGATTGCCAGCGTCGCGTGCGCTTCGGTCGAAATCGAGCCGAGCGACATCGCGCCGGTGGCGAAGCGCTTGACGATTTCCTGTGCCGGTTCCACTTCGTCCAGCGGGATCGCCTTGGATGGATCGAGCCTGAACTCGAACAGGCCGCGCAGCGTCATGTGGCGCTTGGACTGATCGTTGATGATCTGCGCGTATTCCTTGTAGGTGTTGAAGTTGTTGGAACGGGCCGAATGCTGCAGCTTCGCAATCGCGTCCGGCGTCCACATATGATCTTCGCCGCGCACGCGGAATGCGTACTCGCCGCCGGCGTCGAGCGCATTCGCCAATACCGGGTCGGGGCTGAACGCCAGCTTGTGCAGGCGGAGCGCTTCCTCGGCGACTTCAAACACGCCTATGCCTTCGACGTTCGATGCGGTGCCCTTGAAGTACTTTTCGACCAACAATTTGTTCAGGCCGATCGCTTCGAAAATTTGGGCGCCGCAATACGACATGTAAGTCGAAATGCCCATCTTGGACATCACCTTCAACAGGCCCTTGCCAACCGCCTTCTGGAAGTTGTAGATCGCCTTTTCCGGGGACAACTCGCCCGGCAGTTCCTTCGACATTTCGATCAGAGTATCCATCGCGAGGTATGGATGGATCGCTTCCGCGCCGTAACCGGCGAGCAATGCGAAGTGGTGCGTTTCACGCGCGGATCCGGTTTCGACTACCAGGCCGGTGGACGTGCGCAGGCCTTTGCTCACCAGATGCAAATGGATTGCGGAGGTTGCCAGCAATGCAGGGATCGCGACCTGTTCCGCGTCGAATTTGCGGTCGGAGATGATCAGGATGTTATGGCCCGATTTGACTGCGTCGACTGCTTTCGCGCACAGCGATGCGAGACGCGCCTCAATACCTTCTTTGCCCCATGCAACCGGATAGCAGATGTTCAGTTCATAGGACTTGAACTTGTTGCCGGTGTGCGCGCTGATGTTGCGCAGCTTGGCGATGTCAGCATAGTCGAGTATCGGCTGCGCGACTTCGAGGCGCATCGGCGGGTTGATGTTGTTGGTGTCGAGCAGGTTCGGACGTGGCCCGATGAACGAGACCAGCGACATGACCATCGCTTCGCGGATCGGGTCGATCGGCGGATTGGTCACTTGCGCAAACAACTGCTTGAAGTAGTGGTACAGCGTCTTGTTCTTGTTCGACATGACGGCCAACGGCGAGTCATTGCCCATCGATCCGACGGCTTCTTCACCGGCGGCGGCCATCGGCGCCATCAGGAACTTGAGGTCCTCCTGCGTATAGCCGAACACTTGCTGGCGGTCGAGCAGCGGCAGTTCCGATTTTGCTGCTTCCTGTTCCTGTTCGAGTTCGTCAAGCTTGATGCGGACAGACTCGATCCACTGTTTGTAAGGCTTGGCGTTGGCGTAGGTGTCTTTCAGTTCCTTGTCGTCGATGATGCGGCCGGCGTCGAGGTCGATCAGGAACATCTTGCCCGGCTGCAGGCGCCACTTCTTGATGATCTTCGATTCGGGAATCGGCAGCACGCCGGATTCGGATGCCATCACGACCAGGTCGTCGTCGGTGACGATGTAACGCGCCGGACGCAGGCCGTTACGGTCCAGGGTGCCGCCGATGTGGCGGCCGTCGGTGAAGGCCATCGCTGCGGGGCCGTCCCACGGCTCCATCATCGCGGCGTGATACTCGTAGAAGGCGCGACGGTTGTCATCCATCAGAGTATGGTTTTCCCATGCTTCCGGAATCATCATCATCATCGCCTGCGCGATCGGATAACCGGCCATTACCAGCAGTTCGAGCGCGTTGTCATAGCAGGCGGTGTCGGACTGCCCTTCGTAAATCAGCGGGAACAGTTTTTTCAGGTCGTCGCCAAGGACATGGGACTTCATCACGCCTTCGCGGGCGCGCATCCAGTTGAAGTTGCCTTTAACGGTGTTGATCTCGCCGTTATGCGCAATCAGGCGATACGGGTGAGCCAGCGGCCATTCCGGGAAGGTGTTGGTCGAAAAGCGTTGGTGCACCAGCGCCAGCGCGGAGATGCATCGCGGATCCTGCAGGTCCTTGTAGTACACACCGACCTGGTCTGCCAGCAGCAGGCCTTTGTAAACGACGGTTCGTGCCGACATCGAGGGCACGAAGAATTCTTTGCCGTGGATCAGGTTGAGCGCCTGAATCGCATGGCCGGAGGATTTGCGGATCACGTACAGCTTGCGCTCGAGCGCATCGGTCACCATGATGTCCGCGCCACGACCAATGAAGATCTGACGGATTACCGGCTCTTTGGCGCGCACCGTTGGCGACATCGGCATGTCGAGGTCGAGCGGCACATCGCGCCAGCCGAGCACAACCTGGCCTTCGGCCAGGACGGCCCGTTCGATCTCCTGTTCACAGGCGATGCGGGAAGCGTGTTCCTTTGGCAGGAAGACCATGCCAACACCGTATTCACCGGGCGGAGGCAACGCGATGTCCTGCTTCGACATTTCCTCGCGGTAATACTGATCGGGAATCTGAATCAGGATGCCCGCGCCGTCACCCATGAGTTTATCGGCGCCGACAGCGCCCCTGTGATCCAGGTTCTTCAGGATAAGCAGGCCCTGCTCGACGATCGAGTGGCTCTTTTTACCTTTGATATGGGCGATAAAACCAACTCCACAGGCGTCGTGTTCGTTGGATGGATCGTAAAGACCTTGCGCGTGCATACGGCATTCTCCGCTACTTATTGGGATTGAGCCTGAAGGATAGTGCAGCGCAACAGATTGTTCAACCAAAAAAAATAGGGTCGGAGTCGTTATATATCGCGTTTATTATTCGGCAACGTTAAAAAGGGACGGAGTCGAAGTGTTTGATAAGACAGTGTTTTCGATAGCACGTCGTGTAATTGCGAACATCACTAAGGAAGCCGGGCCGGCCGCCCTCTTTTCGCCGGCTGGACCCGTCGGTTGATCGTTTTTTCGAGTTGCGCTTTATATTTGTCAGAGCCCAGCGCCCATCCCTTTCGGGTGGCCTCGGTGACCGCCAGGACTTCATCAGCTGTGAGCCCCTGCTCGAGCAAATTACGATACGCGGCCTCTCGGCTGAATGGGGTATTGCCGAGCGCCCAATACAGCGCATGGTCGGTAATTACCGGGTTGAGATGGATACCGACATGGTGCGCGTAGCTGGTCCATGGATAGTCTTGGGGAGCATAGGTAAGTCCGGTCCGTACCGGATTGAGCTCGATGTAAGCGCTGCACGCCATGAAATATCGCTCGGATTCGATGACTGTGGCCTTGTAGCGCCCCTGCCATAAGGTTCCCGAGCGGCCGTACTTTTGGTTGAAATAGGGGACATAGTGACGGCCGATCCACTGCATCATGCGCCCCAGGCCGGACTCATCCGATGGCGTTGCCAGTAAATGCAGGTGGTCCGGCATCAGCGCGTAGGCGTGTATCGCTACCTTGAACTGCCGGGACGCCTCGCGTAGCCAGTTCAAGAAGATGGCGTGGTCGGCGGCATCGCGAAAGATTTGCTGCCGGTCGTTCCCGTGCTGGATGACGTGGTGCGGCTGGTTTGGAACGATAAGACGAGGAAGCCTGGCCATGGCGCTGAAAAGAAAAATACGATCGGTTGAACGCTGATTTTACTCCGACCCCATTTATCCGTGCCAACTATTCCGCTTCGAGTCGCTCCGGGACGATCACAAGGTTCTACGAGCCCACGCCGGTTCAATCCGGCGCCGTTGCTCCATTGCCAACATCAAAAGCGAGCGCAATTCGTTCAGGGGCCCGATTTCCGCCGCATCGATTTTCTGCGGCGGCATCGACAAATCCCAGTCGCCGTAAATGAAGCCAACCGGCTGCCGATTAACGGCAAGCGGGAGGACCATGAAGCTGCGCACCTCCGGCAGCGCCTCTTTCCACCAGCGCGGCACTTTGTTAACAAAATTCGCGGCCTGTGCGTGCTCGACAAAAATCATCTTGTCGCTGGCCAACGCGGCATGAAACACATCCGGCTGATAGGCGTCGTCAAATACCAGGCGCTGCATCAGTTCCTGCACGCCATCGCCGAACCACATCCGCGCGGCATATTGCGATTGTTCCTGATTACGCAGGAAGGCAACCGTCCGCCTGAAGCCCAACCCCTGATAAATCGCTTCCAGCGCCATCGTGATGAGCTGGCCCATGCTGGCGCTGGGCGAGGCGTCGCGCACGTCAGCTACGCCCCGGGCAAGGATATCCGCAGCATCTGGCGGCTTGCCCGATGGCTGGTGCGGGTCGGCTCTTGAATCGGTTTCGGCACGCCTGGTCGGGCGCAACACCGCCAAATCTTCTTCGACTGCGATGTTTTTTGCGGCGTCGACCGCAGCCAGCACGTCGGAAGCACCGAGACCAAGCATATCGGCATAATCGCCTGCAAGCGCTGCCAGTTTCCCCGCACCGGATCCATCCTCTGCGGAAAGCGCGACCGCACAATGCGACGACAACGTGGAGACGGCTGCAAGCCAGTCGGCATGGTCGAGCGGTTCCCCGACCGGGATCGGCGGCATGTCCTTCAAGGTATTGATCAGCCGTTTCGGCAGGCCCCATTGCTGTGCAGCCAGCCGCCCGACTTCATTCAGGCCCAGGCCCAGTACTTCGCGCGCAGCCTGCTCGTGATCGCCGCCGGTTCGAGCGCAATGCTCTTGTATTGATTGCCACTGCTCGGGCATATAAAAAGTCACCATCATGCGGCCAAGCGGATGCAGCATCGAGCACACCACCGCCTCTTCCGCATCCCGGATGCCTGCCGACGAGGCGACATGGCGCGCGATGTGCCCCGCAAGCACGGCAATCTCCATTTCACTTCGTGCGTTGGCCACGCCACTGGAAGCGGACGACAGTCCGTCGATCAGCTTTAAACCCAGTGCGAGGTGGCCGATGGTTTCGGTTCCGAGCACCATGACCGCTTTCGAAATGGTATTGATCCCTTGCCCGAATACCGAATACATCGCGCTATTGGCCAGCCGCAGTACTTTTTGCGTCAACGCCGGGTCGGATAATACGGTCTGGGTCATGCTGACTTCGCGATTGTCGGTGCCGCACATGGCGCCGATGATCGCACTGACCGCTTTGGAAAAACCGGGGAGGTCGCCGCGCTGCCGCACCTGCGACCACAACAGGTCCATGCTTTTCTTTGCGTCAGTGGGTTCTGGCCCGGGTTCCAATTTATGTTTAATCATGCGACCTCATCCTGCACACTAAGTAGTTTTGACTGCACCGGATTTACTGTCGTAAGCCGATCTACTGCGTCCTCCGGCAACAGCGGCCGCCCGGTGAGATAGCCCTGGATCAGCGGGCATCCATGCGCCGCGAGGAACTCGAATTGTTCTTCCGTCTCTACCCCTTCGGCCACGGCCGTCAGACCCAAGTGATTGGCAAGGCTGAGAATGGCATTGCATATGGCGGCATCCTTGACCGAGCCGGGCAAGTCCTTGATGAAAGTCCGGTCTATCTTCAACGTGGCAATCGGGAATCGCTTCAGGTAGCCAAGCGACGAATAGCCGGTGCCGAAGTCATCGATCGCGATCCGAACCTTGCGCGCAGCCAGCGCTGTCAACAAAGCTTCCGCATGATCGGGATCCGACATCAGGATGCCTTCGGTAATTTCCAGCAGCAGTCGTTCTCCTTGCAGTCCGGACAACCGGATCGCTTCCTCGACGATGCCGATGAACTGGTCATTGCGGAATTGCCGCGGGCTGACGTTGACGGACACATAGAGCGGCCGGCCGGCCGCCTCTTCGAAACGCCTGATCTGGACGCAGGCGGATTTCAGTGCCCACGCACCGAGCAAGTTGATCAGGCCATTGCTCTCGGCCATGGCAATGAACTGCGCCGGCGGGACCAGTCCCTGCCCCGGTCGCATCCAGCGCATCAGCGCCTCGAAGCCTTCTATCTGCCTCGTCCGGGTATCGATGATAGGTTGATACTGCAAAAAGAATTCGCCGTCCCTGACCGCCTGGAACATGGCGGCTTCCATCGAAACGTCGTGCTCGCGCTGCGCGAACTTTTCATGGCTGTATACGACGCAGCGTGCCTTGCCGGTTTCTTTCGCCCGGTACATTGCCGTGTCCGCGTTCGCGAGAAGTTTTACTTCGCTGTCCCCATGTTCAGAAAAAACCGCAGCACCAATGGAGACGCCTACATACAGCGTATGGCTGTGTATTTCGAAGGGTAACTGCATCGCGGAGATCAGCCGGCGTGAAATTACCTGAATATCCGGTTCCTCCGCTGCACCCGGCAATACCGCAACGAACTCGTCGCCGCCGACCCGCGCCAAGGTGTCATACTCCCTGAGCGTATCGGACAGTCGCATTGCGGCCACCCGTAGCAGAGCATCGCCGACCGCATGGCCGAGCGCGTCGTTAACTTTCTTGAATCCATCGAGATCCAGCACCGCAACCGCAAATCCTTTCCCGGTCCGACGGGCCTGCCCGATGGCCATGCGGATGCGGTCCGACAGCAACGAGCGATTGGGCAGTCCTGTTAGCGGATCATGCGTGGCCATGTAACGCAGCCGCTCTTCGTTGGCCTGCTGGCTCGAAATGTCACGCCCTACCGCCAGCAATTCCAGCGTGCCCCGTTCGGTCTGGTAAGCCGTCAGCTGCAGTTCGATCCATAACGCGGTAGCCAGCGTTTTTATGCGTAGGTTGACGCGTCCGGGCTGCAGCGACTCGAGGGACTGCGACATGGCCGCGAGGAGAGCCGCATGGTCTTCTGTCTGAATCAGTGCGGCAAGACGCTGGCCGACCAGAGGCGTGCCCAGGCGGATCAGCTCGGCGGCGCGAATGCTTGCATGGAGGATTTCGCCTTCGGCGCTCAGCCGGAATACTGCATCACCGGCAGCCTCCATCAGGCTGTCCAATTGTGCATTGACTGCGTTGTCATGCCGATCACGGCGTCGGGAAAAGTTTATCAATTGTTCATCTTGACGAGGATATGGAGAGCCAGACCATGCCGACGTGTTAACGGCGATGCGAGCAAGAACTTTAGAGTGTTCGCCGACCAAAATAAAAAGCCGCGCGGCTTTTCGATTGCCGGCAATGCGGTTAAGCCGCCAGCGTCTTCTGCACCTTCCCCGGAAACATCGGCTGGCTGCGCATGCGCTTGCCGGTAATGGCCGCCACCGCGTTTGCCATCCCGTTTGCCATCGCGGGTGCGCTTTGCCGCGGTTTGAATTGTTAGCGATTTGACCAGAACGGTTACGAGCAACGTTTAAGCTGCCGCGTCCCCTGATGATCCCTGGTGTGCATTGGATCGAATCACGACCTGGACGGCAATCTGGGCAGCGAATTTCCACGACGCCGGCGAGCGTAGCCATATCAATTCGGAGAGCTGTCTCGGAGACTGGCCACAAGGCCGATTGTGGCTGCGCGAATTGGCGGCGCGCTCAAGGCTTCCAGCCCCACACACTTTTCGCTGGTTCGCGGACTGTGCGATCGATGCAACAACCGGATGGGCCGCATGCATTGAAACTGCAGGCGTTCCCGGGACAAGGAATGCTAATCTATCGCCTTGAATCGTGGGGACTATCAATGAATGCAGGAGTCAATGTAAGCACACGTCCGATTGTGCCGGAAACCCGTTTCGGTATCTGGTTTCTCGGCAGTGAGACGTGGGTCAAGTTCGTGCTCGAGGTTGCGGTCAAAGACCTGGCAACACTGACGGCCGCCCGGCGGCCTCGTCAGCAGTACGGCGTTGTACTGGACGTCGGGTGCGGCCAGGGAAAATCATTCAAACTGCTGAATGAGCAATTCAAACCGAATACGCTCATCGGCATCGATGCCGACCCGGAAATTCTGGAACGGTCGCGCGCCCAGGCGAAAGCGGACGGCGTCGCCGTCGAGCTCAGGGTCGGTAACGGCGCTGCAATCGGACTTCCCGATAACAGCGTCGACATCCTGTTTTGCCATCAGACTTTCCATCACCTGGTCGAGCAGGACAAGGCGATCGCTGAATTCTTCCGCGTGTTGAAGCCAGGCGGCATGCTGCTCTTCGCTGAGTCGACCCGCGCTTACATTCATTCATGGATTATCCGCCTGCTGTTCCGGCATCCGATGGAAGTGCAGAAGACGGCCGATGAGTACCTGGCGCTGATCCGGAAAACCGGATTCGAGGTGCCTCCGGAACAGATTTCCTATCCTTACCTGTGGTGGAGCCGCAGCGACCTTGGATTATTGAACAGGCTCGGGCTCAAGAAGACGCCGCCCTTTGGGCAACGCGAAGAGACCTTGCTCAACCTGGTCGCGACCAAGCCGGAAACCGCGCGTTGAAGCGTACCGATTACGCTTCAACGCCGCAGACCATTTGAGCCAGCTGCGGCACCTCGTTCCTGGCAATCGCCGATGTTTGTTGATCGGTGCAGACGCAGACGGAAAGCCCCGGCTGCTCCAGCATGAAAGAAAACCATCCGCGCCCGTGCGTCTGCAGTTCGCCCTCTGAATTGACCGCTGATGGCAAGCCACCATCATTGCCTGCAAAGGACGACAGCTTGCAGAGAGCTTCCTTGACGGTCCACATGCGGTAAAAGGCCGCAATTCGTTCTTCGTTGCCCAGGCCCTGTAGCCAGGCGCATTCGTCCGGGTGAAACGCTGCTTCGGCGAGCGCGACGATGTCCCGTTGCGGATCGATCACTTCGATATCTACGCCGACCATGCATCCGAAGCTGACTGCGCAGGCAATCCAATGACGGCTATGCGACAGGCTGAATCCGGGATGCGCAACGCCTTCAGGAAGAATCAGTCCGGGGCCCGAGCCCGGTCGATCTATGGTGCTGATCGCTGCTGTCGGAACACCAGTCATCTCGCTGATCGCAAGCCGCAACAGTGTGCGCCCCAGCAGGTATTGCCGCCGCCGTTCATGCCGTATGAAACGGGAGAGGCGGGCGGCTTCTGTCGGACTGAGCCAGTCCTCGAATTGTGCGAGATCCGTGTGCGCTATCTCGCGTCCGTCCATCAGCCATAACGTGATGGACGGCTCACTGGATTTACTAGTCGACCAGTTTGACAAGCTCGCCTTTCAACATCATGATGGTCGAGAAACTGCCGGCCCGGCATTCGAATTCGGTCGCGCTGGCGACCACCGGGTCGTCCTTGTGGTAGCTGACAATATTCATCACTGCACTCGCGCCTGCGTTTTTAGCGGCCGTCTGAAGGTTTTGCAGTGCTTCGACGAACGAGGCGTGGCAAGAAGGAATGTCTGCCTTGTTCTCGATCTTCGACTTGCCGCTCGCCCCGACCTGGCCCATTTTCTGCGCCGAACCGGCATAAGTCTGGGGGCCGAACAAAAACTTGACTGAGCTGTCAAGTTTGCCCGAAGCCTTCCCAGCTTCCATCGCCGCCGAAATCGGAAGCAGGTATTTCACGTTGCGAGCATGTGACGGCAGCATCGTTGTTGCCATCAATATGCCCATAACGGTTATGGCCATCCTTTTTTGCATTGTTGTTCTCCCTGATGAGTTTGTGAAGCACTGCGATTACAACCCGGTCGAGCCACACATGTAGCGCGGCCGGCAGATTTTCAATTCATTTTTTTCTCTAACCCGGACTAGCCCGGATACCGCTTGAAGATGAGCGACGTGTTGATGCCGCCGAAGGCAAAATTGTTGGACATGACATACTCGCAGTCCAGTCTGCGGCCTTCCCGGGTAAGGTAATCCAGTTCCGCGCATGCAGGATCGACCCGCTCCAGATTAATGGTCGGCGCGAACCAGCTCTCACGCATCATCTCAATGCTGGCCCATGCTTCCAGCGCACCGCAGGCACCGAGCGTGTGGCCCATATAGCTCTTGAGCGAACTGATTGGCATCTTGCTGCCGAACACCCGCGCGGTCGCTTGCGACTCGGCGATGTCACCGTGCTGGGTGCCGGTGCCATGCGCATTGACGTAGCCGATCTCCGACGGTGGAAGCCCCGCATCAGCCAACGCCAGCTCCATCGCGACCTTCATCGTCTCCGGGTTCGGTTGCGTTACATGGCAGCCGTCGCTGTTGGTGCCGAAACCGACAATCTCCGCGTAAATGGTCGCGCCACGCGCCTTCGCATGGTCAAAGTCCTCCAGGATCAGGCTGCCGGCACCTTCGCCGATGACCAGGCCGTCGCGCCCGAGATCGAACGGGCTCGGCGTGGTATCGGCCGCGTCATTGCGCACACTGGTGGCAAACAGGGTGTCGAATACCGCAGCCTCGGTCGCGCAAAGCTCTTCCGCGCCGCCTGCAATCATCGCGCGCTGGCGACCGCTTCGAATCGTTTCGTACGCATAGCCGATGCCCTGGCTGCCGGAGGTGCAGGCGCTGCTGGTGGTAATGACGCGTCCCGTCACCCCCAGGAATACGCCGATATTAACGGGCGCGGTATGCGCCATCATCTTGATGTAGGTGGTGGCGTTGATTCCCCTGGTGGACTTCTCGCCGATCATTTTGCCAAAATCTCCGATCGCCTTCGGTGTGCCGGCCGACGAGCCGTAAGAAATGCCGAGCCAGCCGCTTTTCACGAGCGGATCGCCGAGCAGGCCTGCATCCTCGAGCGCCAGTTCGCTTGCGCGGGTCGCCATCAATGCGACATGACCCATGCTGCGGGTGCTCTTCCGGTTGTAGTGTTCCGGGAGCTCGAATGCCGCAGCCGGTGCGCCGAGCTGCGTGTTCAGGCCCTCGTATTCGGACCACTCCTCCATCCTTTTGATCGCATTACGATAAGTACCCAGATGTGCCCGTATGCTGGACCAATCGTTGCCAAGCGGACTGATGCCGGCGATGCCGGTCACGACGACTCGACGACTCATGTCAATCCTCCATTGACGGAAATGACCTGGCGAGTGATGTAAGCCGCATCTTCTCCCATCAGGAAACCGACCACGGCCGCGACTTCTTCCGGTTTGCCGATGCGCCTGGCGGGAATCAGCTTCATTGCTTCCTCCAGCGGAGCGTCGCTGATCATGTCGGTTTCAATCAGGCCCGGCGCGACGCAGTTGACGGTAATGCCGCGCGATGCGAGCTCAATCGCCAACGCCTTGGTGGCGCCGATAATGCCGGCCTTTGCAGCGCTGTAGTTGACCTGGCCGCGGTTGCCGATCAGGCCGGAGACCGATGCCATGGTGACGATGCGGCCGGGACTGCGCCGCCGCACCATCGGCATGATCAGCGGATTGAGCACGTTGTAGAAACCATCGAGGTTGGTCTTGAGGACAATATCCCAGTCCTCACCCGACATGGCGGGAAACGCATTGTCGCGCGCAATTCCCGCATTGCAGACCACACCGTAGTAGCAGCCATGCTGTTCGATGTCGGCGGTCAAAGCTGCGGCCGCCGCATTACGGTCGCCGATGTCGAATTGCATCACGCGCGCGCTGCGCCCCATTGCGACGATCGATTGCGCCACCGCATCGGCTTCAGCGCGGCGGTTCAGGCAATGCAGCACGACGTCATAGCCGTCCCGCGCCAGGCGTAGCGCAATCGCTTTTCCGATGCCCCGGCTGGAACCGGTTACCAATATGCTCTTACTCACTGCGTGCCCCATTCAGGAATTCATTAACATCCAAAGGTTGAAACACGGACACAGTGCCGCTTGCCGCCACGCCATGGTCGCCGTCGATGCGGCATGCGAATGCACCCAGGCCGTTGTCACCGAGCAGTACGCAGCGTATCGAAACGCGTAGCACGCTGCCGATCGGGAAGGCCGGCCGTGCGCATTCATAGCGCCTCGACCCGAGCAGGAACCCGATCTTCACCGGCTCGCCGCGCAGGCGCGCGGTGTAGCCGGCATGTGCGGCGATGGCTTGTGCCATGTACTCGATGCCGACCCAGGCGCCAACACCGTCCGCTCCGCAAAACATGCTGTCGGACCGGATCACGACTTCGGCGCACAAGTTGTTTTCGTCCGCCGAGAGAACACGATCCAGCAGCATCATTTGTCCGGCATGTGGCACCAGCGAACGAACATCCGGCAAATCCATCTCACTCCCTCCCGAATACCAGTGCCACATTCGCGCCGCCAAATGCGAACGAATTGCTCAGGGCATGACGCAAAGGCCGACCGATGCTGCAGCCAGCTTGCGCGACCCTCAGAAACGGAAGGGCAGGATCGACAATGCCGTCCCACAGATGCGGCGGCAGCTCGCCTTCCGTATTCCAATCCTGCATCGCCAGCCAGCACAGCCCCGCTTCGATCGCGCCTGCCGCGCCGAGCGCATGGCCGGTGAGCGGCTTCGTCGAACTGACGGGTACTGCGTCGCCGAACAGCGCATGGATCACGCGTGACTCCATTGCGTCGTTCTGTACCGTGGCTGTGCCATGCAGGTTGACGTAGTCGATTTCCGTCGCCGCAATACCGGCATGCGTCAATGCGCGTTCGATGGCCATCGTCGCGCCTTTGCCGGACGGGTCGGGCGCGGACATGTGGTGGCCGTCGGAAGATTCGCCCCAACCAAGCAGCGATACGGCAGCGGGTTCGCGGCTTATCAGGAACAGCGCCGCGCCCTCGCCGATGTTGATGCCGTTGCGGTTTGCGCTGAGCGGATTACACCTTTCCACGCTCACCGACTCGAGCGACGCAAAGCCTGCGACGGTGAACGCACACAATGAGTCGACGCCGCCGGTAATCACGGCATCACACACGCCCATGTTGATCAGGCGCGCGGCGCTGGCGAGCGCCTTGCCGCTCGATGCGCATGCGGTGGAATGGACATATGCCGGTCCG
>JAQGMD010000294.1 GCA_028292565.1 Burkholderia sp.
ATCAGCGGGGAGTACAGCTGGAACGTACGCTCAACGCCTTCACCGGACGAAATCTTGCGTACGATGAAGTTGGAGTTCAGGCCGCGGTTGCGACGCGAAATCACGACGCCTTCGTAAGCCTGGGCGCGCTTGCGTGTGCCTTCGACTACGTTCACGCTGACGACGACGGTGTCACCGGGTGCGAAATCGGGGATTTTTTTGCCCAGACGTTCAATTTCTGCTTGCTCAAGTTGTTGGATCAAGTCCATTTTTCAGCTCCAAATACCATCTTGCCGGCGCCTCGGGTTGATATTCAGCCCGGTAGAGGATGGGGTTACACATGCGGCCGATATAAAAACGTCCGCTCATTACTACAAACTACAAACCGCTTAAAAACTTCTCATCTGCGCGCGACAGCAATCCCGCTTCGCGCGCCTGTACTATCAGGTCCGGCCGTTTTTTCGCGGTCGCTTCCAGCGCCCGCTCCCGCCGCCATTTTTCAATCTCGGCATGATGGCCGCCCAACAACACCGGCGGCACGGTCACGCCTTCATATACTTCAGGCCGCGTGTAGTGCGGACAATCCAGCAAACCGTTGACGAAGCTGTCTTCGACTGCCGACGAACCGTCATTCAATACGCCGGGCAACTGCCGGATCACTGCATCCATCAGCGCCATCGCCGGCAATTCACCGCCTGACAGCACGAAATCGCCGAGGCTGATTTCTTCATCCACGCAGCTATCCAGCAAACGCTGGTCGACTGCTTCATACCGTCCACACAGCAACACCAGGCCCGGCTCGGTCGTCAGCTGCATCACGCGGCCATGCGTCAATGCGCGGCCTTGCGGCGACAGGTACACGACGCGCGGCGCTGCCAAACCATGCTGCATCTGACGTGCTTTGGCTGCAGTGATTGCGGCTTCCAGCGGTTTCGCCAGCATTACCATTCCGGGCCCGCCGCCATAGGGGCGGTCGTCGATGGTGCGGTAATTATCGGCAGTAAAATCACGCGGATTCCACAGCGACAATGTGCATTTCTGCTGCTCAAACGCGCGCCTGGTAATGCCCGACTGCGTCAACGCGGTGAACATTTCGGGAAAGAGCGTGACGACGTCAAATTGCATCTCGTTGCCCACCCTCTTTTCAACAAACGCCGGGTTAGTAATCCAGCCCCCAGTCGACTGTAATCTTTTTTGCTTCCTGATCGACCGTTTTGACGAACTGCTCGACAAACGGAATCAGCAATTCTTGCGGCGCTGCTTTGTCAGAACCCTCAGAACCTGGCGCCTGGGGCACTGTCACCCGCAAAATCGGATGCGCGCCGTAGTCCATCAGCTCATTGACCGTCCCAAGGGACTCGCCCTGCAGGTTTTCGACTGACAGGCCGATCAGGTCGATCCAGTAGAACTCACCGTTTGACAGCGGCGGAAAATGGCTGCGCCGGATTTGCACGGCAGTGCCCTTGAGGGCCTCTGCCGCATTGCGGTCCGCCACGCCCATCAACTGGGCCACGACATCCTCGCCATGGATTTTGGCCTGCATCATGTCGACGTCGCGCAGATCAGGCTTATCCAGCCACCATGTCTTTGCGTACAGCAAGGCATCGGCATCGGCTGAATACGGCTTGATCCGCACCCAGCCCTGGAGGCCGTAGGCGCCGGTAATATGACCGACCGGCACAAGATCGTCAGGGATCGTGATCCCCGATGCAGTTTTAACTGACAAACTTATCTGACAAAAAACTTATTGCTTGATTATTAATTAGCAGCAGCTTTTTTGCCGGCTTCCTTGACCAGGCGAGCAACGGTCGGCGACAACTGCGCGCCAACGCCTTCCCAGTAAGTCAGGCGATCTTGCACGATGCGGAAAGCTTCGTCCTTGCCGGAAGCAACCGGATTGTAAAAGCCGATGCGCTCGATAAAGCGGCCGTCGCGACGATTGCGCGAATCAGTTGCCACGATGTTGAAAAACGGGCGCTTCTTGGCGCCGGAACGAGCTAAACGAATAACGACCATAATTGTGTTTCCAAAAAGTGTTCGAACACGGAAAAGCCGGGGATTATAGCCCGATTACGAAATAACAGCAACTTCAGCGGTGAGTCGCCTGCGCGAGACCCGGCCTGGTTACAGAATTTTGCCGCCATTGCCTTGGGAGCAACAGTCGTGCACACTACGGCCCGCGCTATGCTTGAAAGGATATCCCGACACCGTACGGCGTACGGGGACAGGCATTCTACCTCAAGCAAGGACAACTTCGTCCGGCAATTACTTTGCAACCCAGTAATCCACATGACCGCAAAACATAAAAACAAGACTCTTGCCACCCTGCTCGCCTTTGTCCTCGGCGGTCTGGGGGCGCACCGCTTTTATTTGCACGGAAGAAAAGACAAGTGGGCGTGGGGGCATGTAATGCTCTTTCCCTTTTCCATTTACGCCGGATTCATCGAAGCCCTGGTGATCGGCCTGATGCCGGACGACAAATGGGATGCCACCCATAATCCCGATTCCGGCCGCAAGTCGGACTCCGGATGGCCGCTCGCCATTCTGCTCGTGCTGACGGTCGGATTCGGCGCGATCGCGGTGATCGGCACCATGGCGCGGATCGTGGACTATTTATATACGGGCGGCGCCTACGGCTGATAGCGTTACACCAAAAAACAAGCCGCCTCATTCGGAGGCGGCTGTATGGTGATTCAACACATCAGGCGTGCTGACGTACGGGGCGATCGACAGGCGGCGTGCCTTGTTTGAATAATCCGCTGAGCTGTTTGCGCAATTCCGGGCTGTCCTCATGCTGGTGAACTGTAACGGCATGTTGTACCGCTGCTTCCAACAGTTCCTCATCACTGTCTGCGGCCATTGCAACGGAGCAGTTTGATTCGCTGGGAAATTCGCGGCAATCGATGTATTTGCGGGCCATGACGGAAGCCTCCTCAAAATGGGTTTCGTGATAACGCGGCGGTGTACTGCTTGATTGATACGCCGGCGCCGCACCGACGCAATGCGTTCCCGCGCGGGGACTTGATTCAGATGGAAAGGCTGGTCGTCTCGAGCAACTGACAGCCATCAATTTTCCACTCGCTATCCTCGTCCTGCAGCATCCAGAAAATTGCCACCCACACATGGCGATCGTCGCCTGTGATGCGAACTACCTGGATGGCATTGCCGTCGATAACTTGCGGACTGGAAAACAGTGCAAGGCGGGGACGATAAATCGGCGTGTATTCTTCCTTGATCATGCGAAGGAAGTTATCCGCGGTACCGATTTGCATGCGCTTGGTAGGCGTGGTCAGCTCGAAGGCGCTGGTTGCATCGTCTTCCGCCAACGCTTCCAGCTGTGACTGTACGACGGTGCGAATAGCTATCGCGTCGTCAGTCGTAATATCGTTGAGCGGTTCGGCACCAAATGTTCCGCACGGTGCTACTAACCCGATCAGCAAAGTCGCTATCGCAAACAAGCGTTTCATGGCCGCCTCCGGACCCGAACAAAAGCATTTCTTCAGTATATGGCGCGTTAAAAAAAATGCTCCCACTTCGCGACGGAATTCAGCGGAAAAATAAAAGGCAGCCCGCAGGCTGCCTTCATTACCATGA
Organism: Burkholderia sp.; assembly: GCA_028292565.1. Next base: position 3,574 of record JAQGMD010000294.1, read on the forward strand.
GTGGCATATTCGTCCTTCAGCAAATCATTTGCTGCTGATCGGTCCCCTCTCCCCCTGCGGGAGAGGGGTTGGGGGTAAGGGACTGAGCTTTCATTCAGTCACACACCTACTAAAAGCTCAGTAAAGCAGGATCAGAACTGATCCTCGGCCAGGGCCAGCACCGCGCCGCTGCCTTCGACGATCGAAGCACGCAGTCCGGTCGCCTGCGACAGGATGTGGCCGGCGAAAAAGCGCGCGGTGGCAATTTTTGCGCGGTAAAACGCAGGGTCGCCCTCACCCGCCGCCAGCTTGCGTTCCGCGACCAGGGCCGCACGCGCCATTTGCCAGCCGCCCAGCACGATGCCGGCCAGCTTGAGGTAAGGCACGCTGCCTGCGAATACGCCCTTGATATCGGACTTCATGTTCGCTGCCACGTAATTGACGACATCCTCCAACGCTTTCGATCCGGCGGTGAGCTGTGTGCGTATCGCGGCGAGGTCCTGTGATTTTGCCGCGGCGAGTTCTTCTTCGGTTCTGCGCACTTGGGCCAGGATGCCTTTTGCGACCGCACCGCCGTCGCGCGCAGTCTTGCGGCCGACCAGGTCGTTGGCCTGTATCGCAGTGGTGCCTTCGTAGATCGGCAGGATGCGCGCATCCCTGTAGTACTGGGCCGCACCCGTCTCTTCGATGAAGCCCATGCCACCATGCACCTGTACGCCGGTGGATGCGACGTCTATCGACATCTCGGTCGACCAGCCTTTGACCACCGGCACCATGTACTCGTAAAACGCCTGGTTAGTCTTGCGCGTCGCTTCCTCCGGATGATGGTGCGCGGCATCCAACGCCGCCGCGGTGACATACGACAACGCACGTGCCGCTTCCGTTTGCGCGCGCATTGACATCAGCATGCGCCGCACATCGGGTTGATGAATGATGGTCACGGCTCCCGATGAACCGGCGAGGTCTCGTGATTGCACCCGTTCCTTCGCATATTGCACCGCCTTCTGGTATGCCCGTTCCGCCAATGCGATGCCTTGCATGCCTACCGCAAAACGCGCGGCGTTCATCATGATGAACATGTACTCGAGCCCGCGATTTTCTTCGCCGATCAGGGTGCCGATTGCGCCGCCATGGTCACCGAATTGCAGCACAGCGGTCGGACTGGCCTTGATGCCGAGCTTGTGCTCGATCGATACGCAATGCACGTCATTGCGCGCGCCAAGCGAGCCGTCGGCATTGACCAGGAATTTCGGCACGATGAACAGCGAAATGCCTTTCACGCCCTCGGGTGCATCCGGCGTGCGCGCCAGCACCAGGTGGACGATATTCTCCGCCATGTCATGCTCGCCGTAGGTGATGAATATCTTGGTGCCGAAGAGTTTGAAAGTGCCGTCGCCCTGCGGTACCGCGCGGGTGCGAACCAGCGCGAGATCGGAACCTGCTTGCGGCTCAGTCAGGTTCATCGTACCGGTCCATTTGCCGGAGATGAAGTTCGCCAGGTAGGTCTGCTTTTGTTCTTCAGTGCCGGCCGTCATCAATGCCTCAATTGCGCCGTCGGTGAGCAGCGGGCACAGCGCGAACGACAGGTTGGCGGAGTTCAGCATCTCGATGCATGGCGTCGCCACCAGTTTCGGCAAGCCCTGCCCGCCGAATTCAACCGGGTGCTGCACACCCTGCCACCCCGCTGCGCCAAAGGCCTTGAATGCGTCGCTGAATCCTTTTGTGGTGGTGACCTTGCCGTCTTTCCAGGTGCTGGGCTCCCGGTCGCCGATGACATTGAGCGGCGCCACCACTTCAGCGCAGAATTTCGCGTTCTCTTCGAGCACGGCCTCAACGGTTTCCGGACTGGCGTCTTCGCAGCCGGGCAATGCATGCACTTCGGACAGACCGGCGAGTTCGTTCATGACGAACAGCATGTCCTTCAACGGGGCGACGTAACTCATTCATGTCTCCATAAAAAATGGGCAGCGATTTGCAGGCCCGGCGCGGATCCGCGGAAAAAATCCCCGGGGCTCCGCGACCAACCTGGCAAACCCTGCCCGGTATTTTTACAACGCGTTTTTATCAGCCG
>JAQGMD010000318.1 GCA_028292565.1 Burkholderia sp.
CCGTAGGTGTCGTTGATCGACTTGAACCGATCCACGTCGATGAGGCATACGGAGAAGGTACCGGCGTTGTTGGTCGCACGCTTTTCAGCTAACCCGATTTCGCCTGATATATGCCGGCGGTTGTACACACCGGTGAGTGAATCCCGGACCGCCAGGTCACTGATGGTTTTATTGGCGATTTCCAGTTTCCGGATTGCGCTTTTGCGTGCGTGTTCCACCATCACCATGAAAGCGGAAATGGACACCGCCAATCCGATCAGGCTGAACGCATACAGGAAGTGCGGCGACGCCATCTCGGTCGTCAGGAACTGGACGTTATCGCCGAAGATGCGCTGCAATGTGGCCATCACGCCGATCGACATGAAAAGCCAGAACACGGCAGACCCAACGCTGCCGAGTAATATTGCGATCACCGGAGCGGCAATGAACCAGACTGAACCCGGGGAGATCATCCCTCCGAACAGAACCGATTCCCAGGCTTTGAAACTGAACAACGAGAGGATGAAGAGCTCGCGCGCCCAGAAAAGCTTCCCTGTGAACTTATAGACGAAAGGCGCGCCGACCATGGGCACGCCCGCAAGCGTCAAAGCCGCGGCCATATTCCACAGACCCAGGGCGGCGTACTGGAGCAGAAAACAGGGGATGACAAGACAGGAGAGCAGTGCAATGTTGACAAGGTTGATGACGTAGCCGGCCAGGTAGGAGGACTCGGTCACTTCGTCCGGAAGGAAGCGCCTGAGCGCCGACCGATAATATCGTAGGCCGGTTGCCCATACCAAGTCGATCGAGACATTCACGTCGTTTCTCTCTTTTCAAATTGCATATGGCAGCCGTGCAGCAAATGTCCCACGAAGGTGGCGGAGATACCAGGCGTTCAGGCGACCTCCCGCCGCGAGGCCGTCAGATGATATTTCCTTGGTGCCAATCTGGACATCCCTAATTTATGGGATATTGGAGCGGCGGCCAGTCGAAGCTAATGCGTTCGACGGACCTGCATTTGGACAATCAGCCCAGGAGACAATCGAGTGGCACATACAATTACACCTTTTTTAATGTTTGAGGGATCGGCCGAGGAAGCGATGCGGTCGTAGGCACCGCGCAGGAATAACTTGCACAATTTTGCTGGCCATAGCGGGCGCGCTGCCGCGTTGCTCGTCGTCGCCATAGCTCGCTATGACTCCTCCTCGCGCCTTGCATCGCATCCCGCTACGTCCGCCAAATTGCACAAGTTATTCCTGCGCGGCGCCGTACGTCGCTCTATTTCGCGATTCCGGGATCAGGCGGATCGAGCGGTACGGTGCAGGCGAGCCGGGTGCGGAGGGCAGCGTCAAGCGAGCGGACTTCACGTTGGCCGGTCAGGCCATCATCTGCATCGACAGTCCGGTTAAACACGCCTTCACCTTTTCCCCTTCAGTATCGCTTTTCGTCGAGTGCGAGAGCGAGGCCGAGTTTGACACGGCATTCAGCCAGCTTTCGACCAACGGATCGATACTGATGCCACCGGATAACTACGGATTCAGCAGGAAGTTCGGTTGGATAAACGACCGCTACGGGGTGTCGTGGCAACTCAATCTGCAATGACTTGGAAGTTCGCCGAATTGTTCTTGCGGTGCCAGTAGGGCGCCGTAAAGCATCGTGGGCCGCGGCACGGTGGTGGCAGGTCGCTCAACTCGGTCGTGGATACCTGAATGAACAAAAATCCGTCGGAAGAAGCTTCAATTGATATCGCAAAAAAGATTACGGAATGGATCCGCGTAAACGGGCCGCGAATTCCAGGGACCATTCGTTGGGTGCAGATAGCTACCCGGATATTTTGGTGGGGCCCAGTGTTTCGAGCGCTCACTTATCGCCAGCATGCGGGCGGCATCTCTATTGTCGTCGACCACCATAAGCCGCAACGAGTCTGAAGAGAGCATTACCCCACCCATGGCGTGTCTGAAGCCTCAGCCGTTGGCGCCTCTTGCCGCCAGCGCAGCTTGCATCCGGTTGCTCAGAAGCCTGAGCTGAGGGCAAACATCTTCCTTCAGTGTCTTCTCGCTCAACGTCGTCGCGGCTGCCCCGCAGTTGATTACATAAACGGGATTGCCCTGTGCGTCACACACGGGTACAGCGGCGGAGTTTATTTCCGGATGAAAGACGCCGAGGTTGATAATAAAACCGGACTTTACATACTCCTTGCAAGCCTTGTTGATAGACGTTTTGATTTCATTCCATTGGCTGTGATGGCGTGGCTTAAGTCGGGCAAGGGCCGCTTCGCGCGCATCCTCGGAGAGCGAGGCAAGGTACGCCCATCCAGCTGCGGATGTCGCCATCGAAATCCGGGATCCGGTATTCAGATTCGCAACCAGCGTTCCATTTCCCTGTGCCCGTCGCACGATCAGCATGTCGAACGGCTCCGCAATAGTCAACGATACCGCTGCGCGGGAGCTGTCGGCGATGGCGCGCATTTCAGATAGCGCCAGATCGGCGATATCCGTCGATGCCAAAGCCGAGAACCCGAGGCCGAGCAGGCCCATTCCCACGCGCAGCTTTCCGTTATGAGGAACGGGCGTAAGACATCCAAGCTCCTGCAGGGTATGGCAAAGCCGCCAGACCGTTGGTTGTGGAAGCCTGGTTAACTGCGCTATTTCCATCGTGCCCAACTCGGTCCTTTGGGCTGAAAAACAGCGAAGGATTGCAACCCCTCTGGCGAGCGCCGTCACGAACTGCTGATTCGAATTTTTCCCCTTCAGTTCCTCAATAAAGTCATTTTCTTCATTCATGCCGGTTGGCGACTGCGTCCGGGCGTGAGAAATAGATCTGGGCATGATATTGACTCAATAAT
>JAQGMD010000323.1 GCA_028292565.1 Burkholderia sp.
ATGCCTCACCCGTCGGTTGGGATGGTAATCCCAACATTCCGCCATGTAACGGAGCCATCGGTTGTATAAAGTCCGACGCGCAGGGGTTGGCATCCCTACCTACATCTCCGATATGCGGGACGTCTAGCACGTATGCAGATACCTATGTCCGCGGCGCGGACGTTGATCCCCCATTGTAAATCAACCGCCCAATACAAAAGGCCGCATCGCTGCGGCCTTTTTTCTTGCGGATTACTTCGAACGACGCTTATTTCTTGTCGCCGTTCTTTCCGTTTCCGTTCTTGTCGCCATTCTTCGTTTCATTGATCGTGTTTTCCTTCTTGCTTTCGACCTTGGCGGTCTTTGAAAGCTGAACCGGCAAACCTTTCAGATGATTGAGCGCCTGCGCCAGCTGGAAGTCGTCCTTGCCGCCGAACTCGAGCGGCTTGCGCTTTTTCTCGAGCGCTGCCTGCCGTTGTTCTTCTTCCAGCTCGTCGAGCTTGGCCTTGGCCACTTCGTCCTTGTCCTTGTCGTTCATCAGATGCTTTTGCAGGTCGGCTTCACGCAGGCGCAGGCCATTCAGGCCGTCGCCATCGGCGTTCTCATCCACCAGCAGGTCCGGAACGATGCCCTTGGCCTGGATCGATCGGCCATTCGGCGTGTAGTAGCGAGCGGTGGTCAGTTTGACGGCAGTGTCGGCTGAAAGCTGACGAATGGTCTGCACCGAACCCTTGCCGAAGGTCTGCGTACCCATGATGGTGGCGCGCTTGTAATCCTGCAGCGCACCGGCGACGATCTCGGATGCCGACGCGGAACCGGTGTTCACCAGCACCACCATCGGCACTTTCTTGATCCCTTCCGGGAGCTTGGCCAGCGGATCGGACATCGAGGCGCGCGAGGAGGTGTAGAACTCCTTGCGCGCATAGAAGGTGGCTTTCGAGTCGGGCAACTGGCCGTTGGTGGAGACTACCGGCACGTCTTTCGGCAGGAATGCGGCGGACACGCCGATCGCGCCGGGCAACACGCCGCCCGGGTCATTGCGCAGGTCGAGCACCAGGCCCTTCAGGTTCGGCTCCTGGGCATAGATCGCGGCGATCTTCCGGGCCATGTCATCGACTGTCGGCTCCTGGAATTGCGCGACGCGCAGCCAGGCGTAGCCCGGTTCGATCACCTTGGACTTGACGCTCTGCACCCGGATCTCCTGGCGCATGATGGTGACGATGATCGGCTTGTCTTCTTCCTTGCGGGCGATAGTGAGCGTGATCTTGGTGTTCGGCTCGCCGCGCATGCGCTTGACGGCTTCGTCCAGCGTCAGGCCTTTCACCGGTGTGGTATCGAGCCGTGTGATGAGGTCGCCGGCCTTGAGCCCGGCCTTGAACGCGGGCGAGTCTTCGATCGGCGAGATCACCTTGACGTAGCCGTCTTCCATGCCTACTTCAATGCCGAGGCCGACGAATTTGCCCTGCGTGCCTTCGCGCAGTTCCTTGAACGCTTTCTTGTCCAGGTAGGCGGAGTGCGGATCAAGCGAGGACACCATGCCCGAGATCGCCTCGGTCAGCAGCTTCTTGTCTTCAACCGACTCGACATAGTCGGTCTTGATCAGGCCGAATACATCGGCCAGTTGTCGCAACTCTTCCAGCGGCAGCGTCGAAGTCGTCTTCTGCGCGCTGGCGTCGAATTGCATCGAGCCGGCGATGCCCGCTATAACGCCTAAACCGATAAGACCGAAGTTCTTGAGTTTGCTGCTCATGTGTCACCTAGTAGTTACCTGGTATTTATCCAGCCAAGAGGATCGAAAGTACGGCCCTGATGCCGCATTTCAAAGTATAAACCCGATTGTTCATTGCCGCCGCTATTCCCTGCGCTGGCAATGACTTCGCCGGTTTTGACAACATCGCCGGCCTGTTTGAGCACCGCCTGGTTGTTGCCGTAGATCGTCATGTACTGATTGCCATGATCGATGATGATAAGGTTGCCAAATCCGCGTAGCCATTCTGAAAACACGACTTGTCCGCCTGCCACTGCCTTGACTTCCGTGCCTTCGGGGGCGCGTATGAAGACGCCCTTCCAGGCCGGCCCGTCGCCTCGTTTGCTGCCGTACCGGGCGAGCAGTTCTCCTCGCACCGGCAGGCGCAATTGCCCGCGCAGCGCGCTGAACGCGCCCATTGACCCACCGTCTTGGACGCCGGCAACGGGACCTAGTTCATTTCGCGCGACGGTTTTTGGCGGTGGCTCATCATTGTCAATTGCATCAGGACTGCTTGATCTGCCTCTAGCGGCGGCATCCCGGCTTGCCTTACTCTTATCGATGGCGGCGGCCCTGGCGCGCTCTCTTTCCGTTCGCTCGGCCCGCGCGAGTTGTTCCTGGCGACGTTTTTCCTGGGCGACCGCTTCCGCTTTTCGTTGTTCTTCGATTAAGTTTGCGAGCTTGTCGACGAGGCCCCCGAGACGCCGGTCGTCGCGTTCGATGGTGCCGGCCTCCCTGCGTTGTGCGGAGAGCTTGCTCGACAACTGTGCCAGCAATGTCGCCCGCCTGGCCTTTTCCTTTTCCAGTTGGGCTGTCTGTTCCCGCTGTTCCCGGGCGATTTCATCCAGCTCGTCTTTGGCGTTTTGCGCTTCGACCCTGTTGTTTTCGATCGCCTGCAGATTGTTACGCAGCGAGTCGATGAGCTTGGCCTGGGCCTGCGACACATAACCCATGTACTGCAATTCGCGGTTGATGCGGTTCGGGTTGTCGCCCGATAGCAGCAGCTTGATGCGGTCCTCATTGCCGGCCACGTATTGTTCGCGTAATAACTTCCCGAGCTGTTGCTGTTGCGCCGCGATGGTCGCGGCAAGCTGCTTTTGCTGATCCGACAAGCGCTTGAACTTCGCTTCGGTTTCCTGCTGTTCGCGGAGCAGGCTGTGCAGTTCGCGGTTGGCGTCGGAGATCGCCTTCTCGGAGTGCGCCAGTTCGTCCGCTGCATGACTCCTCGCGGTTTCCGTTTGGCTGATGTCGCGCTTTAACGCGGAGAGCTTCTCCTGCAGTTCGGCGCGCTCGCTTTCGGCGGCGCGCTTCTGCTTGGTGCGCTCGGTGATCTTGTTGGCATGCGCCGGCAAGGCCAGAAGGAGCGATGCCATGCCGAGCGTAGCGAGGAACTTCCAGGGGTGGGATATACGACGCTGCTTATACAATCAACATTCCTCGACTACGCTCTTTACTCGGTTACTTCGCTTTGCCCTGGCTGGCCACTGCCTTCATCGCTGCCTCGATCGCCGCCTGGTCGCCCAGATAGTAGCTCTTTATCGGCTTGAGGTCGGCATCGAGTTCATATACCAGCGGCTGGCCGTTCGGGATGTTGAGGCTGACGATGTCCTTGTCGCTGATCCCGTCCAATGTCTTGATCAGTGCGCGCAGGCTGTTGCCATGGGCGGAAATGATGATGCTCTTGCCGGCGCGGATAGCAGGCGCGATCGATTCATCCCATATCGGCATGACACGCTCCACGGTGTCTTTCAGGCATTCGGTCAGCGGAATCTCTTCGCGCTTGAGCTTCGCATAGCGCGGATCGTTGAAGGACGTGCGCGGATCGTTCTGCTCCAGCGGATTGGGCGGAATGTCATAGCTGCGGCGCCATACCAGTACCTGTTCGTCGCCGTACTTGGCCGCGGTTTCTGCCTTGTTCAGCCCCTGCAGCGCGCCGTAGTGGCGCTCATTCAGGCGCCAGCTGTGAACGACCGGCAGCCACATGAGGTCCATTTCATCCAGCGTCAGCCATAGTGTGCGGATCGCGCGCTTGAGCACCGAGGTATACGCGAGATCGAAGGTGAAGCCGGCTTCCTTCAGGATCTTGCCGGCTTGCCTGGCTTCGGCCGCGCCTTTTTCGGTCAGGTCGACGTCAGTCCACCCGGTGAAGCGGTTTTCGAGATTCCACGTGGATTCGCCGTGGCGCATCAATACGATTTTGTACATGGTCGGGTTAAGAGGAAAATGTAAAGTTATAGAGCAGGAGTCGACCCAAATAAGCAGACCCCAATGATAGATCGCCTTCTATTTTATAATGTCGGGATTGCTTAAAACCATTAACCCCATTGGAACACCGTGAAATTCTTCATTGACAATAGTTGGCTCATCGCATTGGTACTCATTTCCGGCGGAGCGCTGCTCTGGCCTAACCTGCAGCGACGCGGTCAGAAAGTGTCGCTCTTGCAGGCGACCCAGATGATCAACCAGGGCAAGACCATCGTACTCGATGTGCGCGAACCGGCGCAGTTTGCCGCCGGCCACCTCCGTGATGCGAAGAACATCCCCCTGAAAGAACTGCCCAACCGGATTTCCGAGCTGGACAAATTCAAATCCAAGAGCGTAATCGTCATGTGCCAGCAGGGAATGCAGTCGGCCAGGGCGACCACACAGCTCAAAAAAGCCGGCTTTAACGAAGTGGTCAGCCTGAATGGCGGCCTCGCGGCGTGGCAGGCGCAAGGTCTGCCAGTCGCCAAATAACGTCGAAGCAACGGCAAAGCAACGGAGAAGGAATCATGAGCGCACGAGTAGTTATGTACAGCACCGCAATATGCCCCTATTGCATCATGGCCGAGCGCCTGCTGAAGGCCAAGGGCGTGGAAGCCATCGAGAAAATCCGTATAGACACGGAGCCGGAACTGCGTGCGGAAATGATGCAAAAAACCGGGCGCCGCACCGTGCCGCAGATATACATCGGCGAGACCCATGTCGGCGGCTTCGACGATCTCTCGGCACTGGACCGGGCCGGCAAATTGGACCCGTTGTTGCAAGACGCGTAAACTTCATCATTCAGCACCAACCCCAGTTTCAAAACAGGCGTAGACAAGAAAACCCAGCGGGCGGCAGGCGGGTCACACCGGCGGCCGTCCTTCTCCCAATCTCATTGAAAGCGCATCATGGCCGACCAGAACCAGCAACCCGTATTCCAGATCCAGCGTGTCTACCTGAAAGACATGTCGCTCGAGCAGCCTAACTCCCCGGGGATTTTCCTGGAGCAGGAGGCCCCCAATATTGAAGTAGCGGTGGACGTCGGCGCCGAGGCATTGGCCGAAGGAATTTACGAATCGAGCGTCACCATCACCGTGACCGCCAAGGTCAAGGACAAGGTCGCGTTC
>JAQGMD010000347.1 GCA_028292565.1 Burkholderia sp.
GAGATCCAGATCAAGATGGCGCAGGGCGCCAAGCCGGGGGAGGGTGGCCAGCTGCCCGGCAACAAGGTCTACCCGTGGATCGGCAAGACCCGCAACGCCACCACCGGTGTCGGGCTCATCTCGCCGCCGCCGCACCACGACATCTACTCGATCGAAGACCTGGCGCAGCTGATCCACGACCTGAAGAATGCCAATCCGAAAGCATCGATCTCGGTGAAGCTCGTTTCCGAAGTTGGCGTCGGCACGATTGCCGCAGGTGTAGCGAAAGCCAAATCCGACCACGTCGTGATCGCCGGCCATGACGGCGGCACCGGCGCATCGCCGTTGTCATCCATCAAGCATGCCGGCACCCCATGGGAACTGGGACTGGCCGAAACACAGCAGACCCTGGTGCTGAACCGCCTGCGTAGCCGTATTCGCGTGCAGACCGATGGCCAGATCAAGACCGGCCGCGATGTCGTGATCGCCGCATTGCTTGGCGCGGACGAAGTTGGTTTCGCCACTGCACCGCTGGTGGTCGAAGGCTGCATCATGATGCGCAAGTGCCACCTGAACACCTGCCCGGTCGGCGTTGCGACCCAGGATCCGGTGTTGCGCGCGAAATTCCAGGGCAAGCCGGAACACGTCGTGAACTTCTTCTTCTTCGTCGCTGAAGAAGCACGCCAGATCATGGCGCAACTCGGCATCCGCACCTTCAATGAATTGATCGGCCGCTCGGACCTGCTCGACAAGTCGAAAGCAGTCGAACATTGGAAGGCCAAGGGCCTCGATTTCGCCAAGATCTTCTACCAGCCTGATGTGCCCGCTTCCGTGCCACGTTACCAGGTTGAAGAGCAGGATCACGGCCTCGAGAAAGCACTCGACCACAAGCTGATCGCACAGGCGAAACCGGCAATCGAGAAAGGCGAGAAAGTGTCATTCATCTCGCCGGTCAAGAACGTCAATCGCACGGTCGGCACCATGCTGTCCGGTGAAGTTGCGAAGAAATACGGTCATGAGGGCCTGCCCGACGACACCATTCATATCCAGCTGCAAGGCACCGCAGGCCAGTCCGCAGGCGCATTCCTCGCACACGGCATCACGCTGGACCTGGTGGGTGAAGGCAACGACTACGTCGGCAAAGGCTTGTCTGGTGGACGCATCATCGTGCGCCCCAACACCGAGTTCCGCGGGCGTGCAATCGACAACATCATCGTCGGCAACACCGTACTGTACGGCGCGATTGCGGGTGAAGCATTCATCAACGGCGTGGCCGGCGAACGTTTCGCCGTGCGCAACTCCGGTGCGACAGCAGTCGTTGAAGGCTCCGGTGACCACGGTTGTGAATACATGACCGGCGGTACTGTCGTCGTGCTGGGCGCAACAGGTCGCAACTTCGCCGCAGGTATGTCCGGTGGTATCGCTTACGTGTACGACCCGGACGGCGACTTCGAGAAGAAGTGCAACCTGTCGATGGTTGCTCTGGATGTCGTACTCGCCAGCGCCGACCAGGAAGCAAAAGTCGACCGCGCCCTGTGGCACAGCATCGTACGCAACGGCGCAGTACAGACCGACGAAGCGATCCTGAAAGCCCTGATCGAGCGCCACTTCAAGTACACCGGCAGCACGCGTGCGCGCAACCTGCTGGATGACTGGAACAACGCGCGCAGCAAGTTCGTAAAGGTCTTCCCGACCGAGTACAAGCGTGCGTTGGGCGAGATGAGCGCGGCAAAAGCCAAAGAAAAGATCGCTGCGTAAATAAACGAAAAGAGTAGGGTGGGCACACCGTGCCCACGCGTAAGCTGACAATGAGCAGCGTGGGCACGGGGTGCCCACCCTACCGGAAGAAAAAATTCTGAAGGAACACCATGGGAAAAGTAACCGGCTTTCTGGAATTCGAACGTTTGCAGGAAGCAAGCGAAGCGCCGCAGGCGCGAAAGAAGCACCACAAAGAATTCGTAATGCATCTGTCCGATGCGGACGCAAAGATCCAGGGGGCGCGCTGCATGGATTGCGGCATCCCTTTCTGTAACAATGGTTGCCCGGTCAATAACATCATCCCTGACTGGAACGACCTGGTCTATCGAGGCAATTACCAGGAAGCGCTGGACAACCTGCATTCGACCAATAACTTCCCGGAGTTCACTGGCCGCATCTGCCCGGCGCCGTGCGAAAGCGCATGTACCCTGGGCATCAACGATGATCCGGTAGGCATCAAGTCGATCGAGCACTTCATCATCGACAAGGGTTGGGAAAACGGCTGGGTCATTCCGCAACCTGCCGCCGTCAAAACCGACAAGAAAGTCGCGGTAGTGGGCGCTGGTCCTGCCGGTATGGCTGCAGCACAGCAGCTCGCGCGTGCCGGTCACGATGTGACCGTGTTCGAGAAGAACGATCGCATCGGTGGCCTGCTGCGCTACGGCATCCCTGACTTCAAAATGGAAAAGACGCTGATTGACCGCCGCGTCAAGCAGATGGAAGCCGAAGGCGTGACCTTCCGCACCGGTGTGTTCGTTGGCAAGGACTTCCCCGCCAGCGTGTACAACTGGGCGAAAGAAACCGTCTCGCCTGACCAGTTGAAGAAAGACTTCGACGCTGTTGTCGTTTCGGGCGGCGCCGAGATGCCGCGCGACTTGCCAGTGCCGGGCCGCGATTTGAAGGGCGTGCACTACGCTATGGAATTCCTGCCGTTGCAAAACAAGGTGAATGCAGGTGACAAGGTCAAGGACCAGATCATGGCAACCGGCAAGCACGTGGTCGTGATCGGCGGCGGCGATACAGGTTCCGACTGCGTCGGCACCTCCAACCGTCATGGCGCCGCTTCCGTCACGCAATTCGAACTGCTGCCGCAACCGCCGGACCAGGAGAACAAGCCGCTGGTTTGGCCGTACTGGCCGACCAAGCTGCGCACTTCGTCTTCGCATGAAGAAGGTTGCGAGCGCGATTGGGCGGTCGCCACGAAGCGCCTGGAAGGCAAGAATGGCAAGGTTGAGAAACTGATTGCGGCACGTGTCGAATTCAAAGACGGCAAGATGCAGGAAGTCCCGAATTCCGAATTCGAAATGAAAGCCGACCTGGTTCTCCTCGCGATGGGCTTCGTGTCGCCGGTGCAGCAGGTGCTTGACGCGTTCGGCGTCGAGAAGGATGCGCGCGGCAATGCGAAGGCAACGACGGATGGCGACGGCTGCTACAAGACGTCGGTTGCCAATGTATTTGCTGCAGGCGACATGCGTCGCGGGCAGTCGCTCGTGGTTTGGGCGATTCGCGAAGGCCGCCAGTGCGCACGGGCAGTGGATGAGTACCTGATGGGATCGTCGGTATTGCCCCGCTAAGGCACGTCGCTTGGCACGAAACCCGCCTGATCGATGGACAGGCGGTTTTTTTTATATCTGCTTGCAGTGAGGAGGACGCTCAAAACGTTTCCGGGTTGTACTGGCGTCTCAATGTATCGAGCCGATACATTGAGACGCCAGGAAATTCAGCAAGGGATGCGTCGCGTATTCGCGTCAGCGTGTTGCCCAATTTGTTCTGGCCTGTCCAGCTACCGGTTTTAATCGCGTGCATCCCCGTCGGATCGCTGACGGCCGCGCCAGTCAATAAAAACAGGTAACCGGGCCGTTCGCCGTTTCCAGTGTTGCGCTCAGCCGTGGCACGTCTTTGTAGGGGGCTTTCCACACCTGTTCCAGTGGCCGCGGAACACGAGGATTGAAGGCGGGTTCGTTAACTCTGGATTGCTCCTTCTGCTTATTTATTTGTGCTTCAAAAAAGTCGCGGCCGCCGCTGTCCCATAGTGGCGACTTGGGCTGTATTGTAATCGCCGGCGATGGCCGCTCTGATAAAGCATAGAGCATGCGAACTGTTATCAAATGCCAGCCGGTGTAAATGGGGAGGCAGTCCCTGAAGGAAGGGCCCATTCAGCCGCGCCAGATCCAGCGTAAAGGGCGCGCTTTCTTGCAGCGTTCTCGATTGAACTCCCGCTTGTAGTATCCGCCCATTGGTAGGCGGCCGCATAAAAAGAGGGTTTTTAGTTTGTGGTCTGGAAAGATTTACCCCCGAGATTCTTGCCCAGATTGAAATGGAAATTGCCTCTCCCGTTGTTTTTATTCACGTGAAATGCAGGTATTTCTTTTCGCAGCTGTTGCTTTGGTGATGCAGAAGGCGCGGACGCGACTTTATTGGCGAACGGCCCCCGTTCCAAACGAAACAGATTGGGAAAATCGTGGCCAGAAATTCATGTCTTGTCCTTTTAAGACACGTCGATGTAGCGATATGACACTGTGTGGCGAATTTGCAAAAATTAGTTTCATCGCCAGGTTACATGGGTTGCCAAGGTGCAATTCCGTGTTCTGCACTACAATCTACCTCTTTACGAAAAAATATCTGTTGTGCCCAATCTTGTTGAAATCCGTGACCTGTATTTTTCGTACGGCGCGCGCCCCATACTGTCGGGGCTCCGCATGGATTTCCCGCGCGGAAAAATCGTCGCGGTCATGGGCGGGTCGGGCTCCGGAAAGACCACTGTCCTGCGCCTGATCGGCGGCCAGCTACGACCCCAAGCGGGTACGGTCAATGTCGACGCCCAGAATGTGCATGCGCTTGATACCAAAGGGCTGTATGTACTGCGGCGCAAGATGGGGATGCTGTTCCAGCATGGCGCGCTGTTCACGGACCTGTCAGTGTTCGAGAACGTTGCCTTCCCGCTACGTGAACACACCGATTTGCCGGAAGAACTGCTCCGCGACCTGGTGTTGATGAAATTGCATGCGGTGGGGTTGCGAAACGCTGCGCAGCTGAAGCCGTCGGAGATTTCGGGCGGCATGGCGCGCAGGGTCGCGCTGGCGCGCGCGGTCGCACTCGACCCGCAGCTCATCATGTATGACGAGCCATTTGCCGGGCTGGACCCGATTTCAATGGGCGTCATCGCCAACCTGATTCGCAGGCTCAACGATGCGCTCGGTTCAACCTCGATCCTGGTCTCGCACGATGTGCATGAATCGTTTGCGATAGCCGATTATGTGTATTTCCTGTCGAACGGAAAAATCGTCGCCGAGGGTACGCCGGGCGCACTGCTGGTATCGACCGATCCGTATGTAAAGCAGTTCGTCCATGCCGAACCGGATGGTCCTGTGCCGTTCCATTATCCGGGCAGGACGCTGGCGGAAGATCTTGACCTCGAAGGGCAGCCATGATTTTGGATTTCGTGGTGTCGCTCGGACGCATCGTGCGGGAATTTGTAGGCAATGTTGGTTATGCAACGCGCACCTTCGGTATGGTATTGCGTCAATCGGCCGGCCTGCTGCGCCGTTTCCGGCTGGTCACCGACCAGATTCACTTCATCGGCAATTACTCGCTGGTGATCATTGCGGTGTCGGGCCTGTTCGTCGGCTTCGTGCTCGGCTTGCAAGGGTATTACACGCTTAACAAGTACGGCTCCGAACAGGCACTGGGATTGCTCGTCGCGTTATCACTTACGCGCGAACTGGGCCCCGTAGTAACGGCGCTGCTGTTCGCCGGTCGTGCGGGTACCTCGCTGACTGCGGAGATCGGCTTGATGAAGGCAGGGGAGCAGCTTTCGGCCATGGAAATGATGGCTGTTAACCCAATGGAGCGCGTGATTGCGCCGCGTTTCTGGGCAGGTGTCATTGCAATGCCGATACTTGCGGCGATTTTCAGTGCTGTCGGCATTCTGGGCGGCTATATCGTCGGCGTGCAAATGATTGGTGTCGACGAGGGTGCGTTCTGGTCGCAAATGCAGGCGGGCGTTGATGTTTGGAAGGATATCGCCAACGGCGTCATCAAGAGCGTTGTGTTCGGATTTGCGGTAACGTTTATCGCGCTGCATCAGGGTTATGAGGCCCAGCCTACGCCAGAGGGCGTGGCGCGTGCCACTACCCGCACCGTCGTCATCGCTTCGCTCAGCGTGTTATGGCTGGATTTCCTGCTTACGGCCCTTATGTTCAGTTAGGCATGTACAGCAGTGGTCGTGCGAAGAGACGCACTGGCAAAAATTTAATTTGATGTTGATTTGAAGCCGAAGGGCTTCAAATCCAGGGGCTTTAAGTCCCATACTCGGGGAATCTGCTATGCAGCGAAAATCATTAGACATATGGGTGGGCTTGTTCGTACTTCTCGGTGCGGCAGCGCTGTTCTTCCTCGCGATGAAGGCGGGCAATATGAGCTCGCTTTCGTTCGAGAAAACCTATCCGGTGATTACCAAATTCGACAATATCGGCGGACTGAAGCCGCGTGCGCCGGTAAAGAGCGCGGGTGTGGTGGTGGGCCGCGTGGGCGACATCAAGTTTGACGACAAGAGTTTTCAGGCGGTCGTGACGCTGAACATGGAGGCCAGCTACAAATTCCCGAAAGACACCTCAGCCAAGATCCTGACGGCAGGATTGTTGGGTGAACAATATATTGGTCTGGAAGCCGGCGGCGATACCGCTAATCTGGCTGCCGGCGACCGCATCAAGATGACACAATCGGCAGTCGTACTGGAGAACCTGATCAGTCAGTTCCTCTATAGCAAAGCGGCTGAAGGAAAGGATGACAGTCAATGAGTTTTGCCGCCCGGATCGGCTTGGTTGCCGTGACGCTCGCCCTTGCCGGTTGTGCAACGGCGAATCAGAAGGACCCGTTTGAGAAATTCAACCGGGTGATGTTCAATTTCAACGATGCTGTTGACCAGGCTGCCCTTAAACCGGCCGCCGAAGCCTACCGTACACTGCCATCGTTCATGCAAACCGGTGTCGGCAATTTTTTCGGTAACCTGGGCGATGTATGGACTGCAGTCAATAACCTGCTGCAAGGTAAAATGGCGGATGGCATGTCCGACGTAATGCGTGTGGCATTCAACAGTACGTTCGGCCTGCTCGGTGTCCTCGATATCGGATCGGAAGTGGGCCTGGTGAAGCACAAGGAAGACTTCGGACAGACGCTGGGCAAATGGGGTGTCGCAGCCGGTCCTTATGTGGTGCTGCCATTACTCGGTCCGTCGACAGTGCGCGATACGTTCGCCACCCCGGTAGATATCAGTGGCGATCCATGGGATTACGCGCGTCCGGTGAGAGTACGCAACTTCGGTTACGTGGTGCGCGTCGTCGACCAGCGTTCCGCGGTACTGGATGCATCCAACCTGATCGAGGAAGCCGCCCTGGACCGCTACGTTTTTGTGCGCGATGCGTATATGCAACGGCGGGAAAGCACGGTACGCGACGGCGAATCGCCGGAAACATCGTATGAAGCAGATGACGAAGCGTTTAAAGCGTCGCTAAATCGGGATTTTGGCGCCCCCGGCGCCGTTCAAAATGATGCCGCACTACCTGCTGCTGCGGAACCGGCAGCGAAGCGAGTTGTCGAAACGGAAACCGCTCTTGGCGCACAGACAGCTCTTCCTGCAGTGAAAAAGAAGCAATAGACCGGGATTGGTTTCGGCAAGTAAAGTAAGTTACGACTTATTACAACGCCGCTGTCATCCACTCGGGATGCTCAGCAGTTGATAACAGATACAGGGCTGAATGCGCTCTGCTCACTTCATTCTTAATAATATGACTATCTTCAACAAATTATTTGCTGCTATCGGATTTACTCTTGGCGCTCTCGCCTTTACCCCTTCTGCATACGCGCAGGAAGCGCCGGACGCGCTCGTAAAGCGTATTAGCCAGGAGGTGGTGGATGCCGCCAAGACCGACAAGGACATCCAGCGCGGAAACCAGAAGCGTGTCTTGGAATTGGTTGAAGAAAAAATCCTGCCGCACGTCGATTTCCAGCGCATGACCGCATTGGCAGCCGGCCGCTTCTGGCGCGAAGCGACGCCGGAACAGCAGAAGCAGCTGACCAACGAATTCCGTAGCCTGCTGGTGTTCACGTACTCCGGCGCGATTTCGCAGATCAAGGATCAAAAGGTTGAATTCAGGCCGCTGCGTGCCGATCCCACCGACACCGAAGTCGAAGTGCGTTCGCAAGTGGTTCAACCGCGTGGTGGTGATCCGATTCAGCTCAATTACCGTCTTGCCAAAGAGCAGACCGGATGGAAGATCTATGACGTCAATGTCCTCGGTGCGTGGCTGGTGGAAACGTATAAGGGCAATTTTGCTTCTGAAATCAGCAAGGGCGGCATCGACGGCCTGATCAAGACCCTGACGGAAAAAAACAAGCGGCTTGCAGCCAGCGCCAACAAGGGCGCGAAAGCTTCCTGAGCCAACCTGACTCTTTACGCATAGACCTGATATGTTCCGTCCCGGCCTTACTCTCACTGTGAACAACGCCAAATCCGTGCTGGAAGCGGGTCTGGGTGCGATACGGTCGAGCGAAACACAGTTTGACCTGGCGGATGTGGCGGTGGTGGATTCCGCCGCCGTCGCAACGCTGCTCGCCTGGCAACGTGCAGCGCGCCAGCTCGGTAAAACCCTGAATTTCAGTAACATTCCCGCAAATCTGCATAGCCTTGCCGAACTATACGGTGTGGACAACCTGCTCCATTCCTCTTCGCCCGTCTCTCCCCGCGCCGATTTGCCGCATCATTGACCTTTCGGTCCGCGTCCGTTTCCGTTCTCCTCCCGCTTTCAGGCCGGAAATCCAATATAATCAAGGGTTTCGCCAATCGGTTTGCAATGCTGTTGCAGCCACCGGCCACACCCTTTCCGTAAGGCTTATCAAGCCATCATGGCTGCTCTCGAAATCGTTAACGTGGAAAAACGCTACAAGTCGCTGCTGGCGCTTGGCGGCGTTTCCTTATCCATCCAAGAAGGTGAATTCTTCGGTTTGCTGGGGCCCAACGGGGCTGGCAAGACAACGCTGATTTCCATCATTGCCGGCCTGAACCGTGCCGATTCCGGCAGTGTGTCGATATACGGGCATGACGTCGTCCGCGATTACCGTGAAGCGCGCAGCCATGTCGGCGTCGTTCCGCAGGAACTCGTGTTCGACCCGTTCTTCACCGTGCGCGAAACCCTGCGTCTGCAGTCCGGGTATTTCGGGCTGAAGAACAACGACAAATGGATCGACGAGGTGATGGCCAACCTCGACCTGACCAACAAGGCGGACGTCAACATGCGCGCACTGTCGGGCGGTATGAAGCGCCGGGTACTGGTCGCGCAGGCCCTCGTGCACAAGCCGCCCGTGATCGTGCTGGATGAGCCGACCGCCGGCGTCGACGTTGAATTGCGCCAGACGCTATGGAAGTTCATCACGCGGCTGAACCGCGAGGGTCATACCATCGTTCTCACCACGCACTATCTCGAAGAGGCGGAAGCTCTGTGCAATCGCATCGCAATGCTCAAGTCCGGCAAAGTCGTGGCGCTGGATTCGACCTCGAACCTGATCAAGCGCATCTCCAATTCGCAATTGGTGGTGCGGCTCGCACAAGGCGCGTTGCCGGATGCTTTGAAACCGCTGGTGACGCACCCGGACGAACTGCTGTGCGGCCGCAAATACACATTGCGCATTGACCAGTACGGCGACGTCGAGCCGATCCTTGCCTCGCTGCGTCAGGCCGGCACGGTCATCGAAGACATGCAGTTGCAGCAAGCCGATCTGGAAGACGTCTTCATCCAGATCATGGAAGGTGAAAAGTAATGACTGGCTTCCAGACCCTGTTTTACAAAGAAGTGCTGCGTTTCTGGAAAGTCGCGACACAAACCATCACCGCACCGATACTGACCGCGATGCTTTACCTGCTAATCTTCGGTCACGTGCTCGAAGAGCATGTGCAGGTGTACCCCGAGGTGCGCTATACCGCCTTCCTGATCCCGGGCCTCGTGATGATGAGCGTGCTGCAAAATGCATTCGCCAACAGTTCGTCGTCGCTGATCCAGTCCAAAATCACCGGCAACCTGGTGTTCGTCATGCTGCCGCCGTTGTCGCATTGGGAATTGTTCAGCGCCTATGTGTTAGCTGCGGTGGTGCGCGGCCTGGCTGTCGGTACGGGTGTTTTCATTGCCACTGCATGGTTCGCCAAGTTGTCGTTTGTCGCGCCATGGTGGATCGTGATCTTTGCGCTGCTCGGCGCCGCCATGCTTGGCAC
>JAQGMD010000368.1 GCA_028292565.1 Burkholderia sp.
ACTGAGCGCGCGCCACCTACCAGGCTGGACCCCGACCCGAGCAGCGTTACCAACGCCTTGTCCGGAGCGCCGCTGCCCAAGAGCTGCTCCTTGACGACGCGGCAGCGCTCGATCACCTGGGAGAGCCGCGCCGCCGACAGTCGCCTGGCGTCTTGCTGGCCGGCCGCCATACGTCCCTCGACCATATGTGCCAGCACCAGGTCCATATTGTCACCGCCGAGCATCAGGTGCTTGCCGACTCCGATCCTCGTCAATTGCGGTGCGTCCCCCTGCATGTCCACTTTGATCAGGCTCAGGTCCGTTGTCCCGCCGCCAACGTCGCAGACCAGGATCAGGCGCGTCTGCGCCAGTTCGGTTGCGAGGGAGGCCCGATGCCGGAACAGCCAGTCGTAGAAAGCGGCCTGCGGTTCTTCCAGCAAGCGTACGTGCGGCAAGCCAGCCTGTTGCGCAGCCTTGACGGTAAGTGCACGTGCGCCTTCATCGAATGAGGCCGGCACAGTGAGTACGACGTCTTGCTGCTCGAGCGGATCTTGGGGAAAACGCCAATTCCATGCGGCGCGCACGTGGGCGAGATAACTCGCGCTTGCGTCCACCGGCGACACCTTGGGAACATCGGCGCTTGCGCCCCAGGGAAGGATAGGCGCCATGCGGTCAACTGCCGCGTGCGACAGCCAGCTCTTGGCGCTGGCAACCAGACGACCGGGGACCTGTGCTCCCAGTTTGCGCGCCAGGCTACCGATCACCACCGGCTCCTGCTCCGCTGCATCCGGCGCTGTCCAGGGCAGCTGCAAATCGACCGAAGACAGCTCGCCTGCGGCCGCATGAAAACGCAGCGAGGGCAGCAGGGCAGAGGCCTTCACTTCGCCCGGCGCAACGAGTTGATCGATGTCGAACAGACGGATCTCATCGCTCCCGGGCGCGGCGTAAGCGACTGCGGTGTGCGTGGTGCCCAGGTCTATGCCAACTGCATATCGCTTCATCGGTTCAAGATTCGCTATGTCCACGCACGTCGAATTCCACCTTCCAGCGTTCGCCGCCGCTGCGCGGCACAGCAGACAATTCCAGTGTGCCCGCTTCGGTCACTTTGGCGTGCAGTCGCACTTGCACGACTTCGCCCGGTTGCCGGCCTTCGGTCGGAAGCGTCGCCTGGATTTCATCCAGTTCCTGCAATTCGTCCGGCTGCCAGTAATCAAGCATGGTGCCGATCTGATCCTGCCGTCGCGTTGACGAGCCGAAGAAACGGAAATGCACCGGCTCACCGACCACCAGCCCGAATTCCTGCGTCTGCAATTCCGCCTCGGTGCCTTCCTCCATACCGAACGACGCCACGCAAAGTGCCTGCACCGGCGGCTCCATGCCGGGTATCGCCGGCATAGCGGACTCTACCGCCACGTAGAAGGCGCGGGCAATGCCGCCGCGGATGCGTACACCCTGGCCGCGCCGGACATAGCCGTAGTACGCTGCCCCCCGTGCGACGGCCAGATCAAGGTCTGCGCCGGCCAGCAGGCGTGCAGGCTGAGCGCCTTCAGCGGCGAGCCATCCATTGACCGTCGCTACCGTTCTTTCAGCCAGGATGCCTGACTTGAATACGCCGCCGTTGAACAGGACGGCGGTCGGATGCAGGAATGTGGCGTTCGGATCCACGCGTCCGGCAAAATCTTCCAGCTCGGCGAGCGCGGCCACCTGCCGCCCGAGGAACCCGGCAAGGTGGCGCGTGATGGCCGGGTCGTGCGCAAAGGGTAATCCGAGTTGCGTGAGCGCGCCGCGGGTGCGGCTGGCAGGGCGCGCGGACGCCTCTACTTGCGGAAAGAAACCTTCGAGGATCAGCGCAGTGACTTCGTCCCGCGTCAGTTCCGTCCTGATCGAGCCGCCGATCAGCTTCGAGCCGCGACTCGGGACGACGATCGGCACCGTCTGCGCATCCGAGTCGGACAACAGTGTTTCCTTGGCCGCGCGAGATGAATAGGTCAACGCGCGCATTTGCCAGGGGTCGAGCTGAGTGCCTTGCTGCGCCAGTTTTCTCGCCACCACATGGGCCAACGTCAGGTCCATGTTGTCGCCGCCCAGCAGGATGTGGTCGCCGACAGCGACCCGGTGCAGCTCAAGGTTACCCGCGCGTTCGACCACTGCAATCAGCGAAAAGTCGCTGGTGCCGCCGCCGACGTCGATCACAAGGATGATGTCGCCCGGCTTGACCTCTTTGCGCCAGCGCCCCTGGCTTGCCTGGATCCAGTTGTACAGCGCCGACTGCGGTTCTTCCAGCAAAGTCAGCGATTCAAAACCCGCAGCGCGGGCTGCTTCCGCCGTCAACTCGCGAGCCGCAGGGTCGAACGAGGCTGGAATGGTGACGGCAACTTCTTGCTGGTTAAATGGTGCGTCGGGATGCGCATAGTCCCAGGCCTCACGCAAATGCGTGAGGTAGCGCACTGACGCCTCGAGCGGAGAAACGCGCGTGACTTCGGGCGGCGCGTCCGTAGGAAGAATCGCCGCGCGACGGTCTACGGCAGGATGGGAAAGCCAGCTTTTCGCGCTGGAAACCAGGCGTATCGGCGTGGTCGCACCCCTGCTGCGCGCAAGTTCGCCGACCACGGATTGCGCGTCACTGCTCCAAGGCAGATTCAGATCCCCCGGCGCCAGCTCGTCACTGTGGGGCAGGTAAAGGAAGGAGGGCAGCAGTGCCTGCGCTTCCACTGCGCCCGGAGCCGTGAGCTGCGGAATCTCGAGCACGCCGTGACTGGTTCGCTCGCCATCGCTCGCCTGCATGTCGGTGTAGGCGAGCGCGCTGTGCGTAGTGCCGAGATCAATTCCTATCGAAAACCGGGGCGTACTCATAGTTCAACTTCCGCAGGTGCAATCACTGACGCATCATGGCCTTGGGTCAGCTTGGGCAGACGGACGTCAACGACGCGCCAGCCACGATGGCTGAGGTTGCCATGGAAAGGCGCTTTGCCGACGACATTGCCAGTCAACCGGATCGCCGCCGCATCGAACCCCTCGTTCAGGGTGATGCGACTGCCTTCCGTCTCTGCACGCACGGGCTCAATCGAAAAATGCTCACCTATTACTTTGCGGCAGCCCTCATGCACGACACGGGCTGCGGCACCGATATCGGCGTCGGTATAGCCTGAAAGATTCTCCATGGAGAAATCGATCAGGCGCGCGTCGCGTTGCAGCATGCTGAGAAGCTGCAGTGCCGCATCGGGGGAGAGTTCTTTCAGCGGCTCTGGTGCCGGCTTCGGCGGTTCCGCGGCAGAGGGCTTTACCGGAGCGGAAGATACCTCGGCCTGATCACGCAGTTCATCGATGCGGGATGCATAGTCGACGTCGGAAAAAGTGCGGAAAAAAGCGCCGAAGGCGAGCGGTATCCTGCGGAAGAAGGAAGGTTTTCGTTCGGTCGCTCGGTCAGAATTTGGGGCAGTCATTCATTACTCCTGATTATTTGTTTTGGGTTTGCTGCAGCAATGGTCAGCTTGTTCTTTGCACGTGCTTATCGTGGGGCGTCTGAAGATTCGGGAACAGGTCCAACGGTTAAGATGCCGCCGAATGGAACATGGTTCAGCGCAACGTCCCGGCAGTCGCTTTCGCAGGTGAGAGAACGAGTCGGTCCCGCATGAAAGCGTAGCATCAGCTTTCGACAGTAGAGTGGGCCGGAATAGACGTCGAAAGGTGCAATCAGACGAAGCCGCCCACATAAATTCCACTGCGGCGATGAGGGAGCGCATCGTTTACTCGTGCCAACCGGGTCGACCTCGTGTTCGTCGAATCAGTTCAAGTAAGAGGCGCGAAACGCCGATCGGGCCCCGGCAAATGGACCGTCGTTGAAAGCATCATCGTGAAATATTTGCATGGAAAGATTGCAATGATATCAGGAGACACAGTCAAGTATTTTCGCTTGCGGGGAATAGCCAGTCGACGGGGCTGGGGGCGGGCGGTGCGACGGTAAGAATGGCGGGGGCGCAGGATGACTGCTGTGATTTTCGACGTTGTCTTGTCGCGAT
>JAQGMD010000390.1 GCA_028292565.1 Burkholderia sp.
ACGTAGCTCGACAGCATGTCCCGGTCCTCGAGCTGCTGCTCGAACGCGCTGAATGTATTGCGATGCGCAATTTCACTCGCCGACACACCCAGGCGCGCGGACAGAAAGCCCGCATTACCGCTCGCATCCCTTCCGATCTGCGCTGCCTCCGTCGAAAACAGCGTGCGGCCATTGAGGTCATAGAGCTTTACCTTGACAACATTGGTATCGCGCATCTGCTGCACGATTGCGTGGTGCAACCTGGCGATATCCGGATGACGCTGCAATTCCTTTGCATCGAGGCCGGCGGTCGAAGCGGCAAAGTCGCGAAACTGCGGCCACAGTGAATTCGCGAAGGTCTGGGTCAGCGCGACATTATTGCTCTCGCCCAGCGTGAGCAGATCACGCGTCGCAATCTGCCGGTAGAGCGCGCCCGGTCCGACCGCCGCGAGTGCAATCGTGAACAGGCTGGCGATCGAAAAGTAGCGCAAGTCTCCCGTGTCAGGCGCTGCAGTGCGCGCCCGGATTTATGCGGCCGTCCCAAATAATGGCCAGTATGACTGTCTTTTGTAACTTACCGCATTTGCCTGCGCCTGGAAACCATCTTTAATGCGCAAGAACCGCGGCCATCCGATTCAGCGCTCCTCGGGATAGCTGAATCGGACTATATGCGGCGCGCCGCGTAACAGGTACAGCGACAGGATAAGAAAGGTAAAGCCGCTGATGAAGTAGCTGACCTGATAGCTGCCCGCCTGCCCGCCCAGCCCCAGCACGGTGCTCACGCCATAGACCAGGTACCAGAGCGCATATACCAGCAGCGACAAGCCGAATACCCGAACAACGATTCCAAACACTTCGATTGGTTTCATAGATCCTCCTTCGACCGGAGACGGATGGTGGCCACCAATACCGTTATTGTCACAACCACAACGGCAGGCGGACCACCGGCAGTCCCGGGAAGGCTGAGAAGGATCAAGCTTGTGCTATTGCGCGGTACTCTCAAGCATGATTTCTATCTTCACCTGGCTCTTCACCCGGAGGCCATCTTTCTCTCCCGGGTGAAACCTGGTGTTCTGGAATGCCGCGATGATCCCGTTCGCGACATGCTCGGGCACCGACGATTCCTCGATAATGACCTTATCGATCTCACCCATTTCGTTAATCAGCAAACGAAGTACGGCCGCTTGCGGCGGCGCGTCGGGCAAATCGAAGACGAGGTCCGGTGGAATGTCGCGCGAAACAAGCGGCTTTTGCGTGAGTTCCGTCGATTCAAAATAATAGGGTTTGGCCGAAGCCCGGATGGTGGCTGCATTTTCCGCGTCTGCTTGCTTCGGCACCGCGGTCGCCGGCTTCGCCTGCGCGGGGCGGGCATGCTTCGGTTCTGGTAATGCCGGCATGCGTTTCGCGGTGTCGAGTGTGATTGTAATCACCCCCGGCATCGGATCGGCATCGATGGGTGCAGCGTCCACCGCTCCGCTGCCGAACTGGATGAAACTGAACAGCGCGACATGCATCGCAAATGTGGCTGCCATGGCAAACCATTGCCATGGCTTCAAGCGAACTCGCATCGATCGCTTAATCAGTCAACTCGCGCCAGGAAACGCGCCGTGCGCCGTTGCCGGTGCCGCTGCCGCCCGACGGGTTGTCCTCGGAATTGAGGTCACCTGTGGTCCCCGTCACCACCGTGACGGTATTGCCCGAATCCAGACGCAGCATCTGGATACCGGCGGCCAACGCATTGTTACTGAGGCGCTTACCCGCAGTGGCGTTTTCCGCACCCTTCACAAATTGCCCCGTCTTGTAATCGAGCCAATACAACCACGTGTACCCGCCGACGGAGCATGCATCGGTATCCGGGACGTTGCCTGCGAAAGTCAGCAGTCCAAGTTGCTGTCGCATGTCTACATTGACGCGCTCGCCGGGCGATTTATTTTCGGCATTGAGATCCAGGTACCAGCCGGCCTTCCCGGTCCAGTCGACCGGAAGGGTGGTGGTTGTCCTGCGGCCTTCGTTGCCGGCGACCGTGCTAAAAGATTGCTTCACCAGCACTTCGGCGGTTCGGACTTTGCCGTGCCCGGTCGCCGTCAGATCGTCCCTGATCGTATAAACCGAATTCTGCCTCGTATCGGACAGGTCGCTTGCGCCCAGATAGCGGCCGGTCGCGATGCTGACCACCGCACGGGTGACGCCGCCATGCGAAAGCTCGGACAACAACGGCTTGATCGTGATCGGTTGAATCCCCACAGGAGCGACATTGCCAAGCTCGGCCAGCAGGGTCGCTTCATTTCCAGCGGGCGCAATGCGGTCGTCGGTGTCGAAGCGCCACAGGTTTCCGAGCAGGTCACCGCCGTAAAAACGCTTGGCGGTATTGTCGGTTGTGCTGTCGACCCATGCATTGATTTTGGCAAGGCCACTCGGATTGGTAGCATCGCCCGCTGTGGTGGACAGCTTCAGGATCAGGGCGCCGGTGTAGGCGTTAAGCACAAACAAATGCCCTTTACCGTCGCCGGAGGTGTTGTTATAGCCGGATGCAAATACCACGACCCAGGTACCGTCCTTGCGCTTGGTGATGACCGGGTTGCCGAAGCTTAAGCCCATGTCGGCATCATTGGCGACGGTATAGTTCCATAATGCCTTGGGGCTGGCGGGGTCAGTGACATCCATCGCATAATAGCCTTTGCCGCCGCCATTCAAGCCGCCGACCAGTATTGTTTTCCACTGACTGGCCGTGCAGACAGCACCGGGCATACTCGGACATACGTCGCCGATAGTCGGAGCGCCATCGACAAAGTACTGGTGATTATTTGCATAGTTCATGTCAGCCAGCTTGTGCAGATTGGGCATGACCATAGGCGGGATATAAGCCCATTTCTCGCGGCCGGAGGTCGTCTGGTCGATGGTCGCATCAAACGCGTGCAGCATCCCATCGTTGGCCGCCACATACACCATCGGCAGCCGATCTTTCTGCGCAGTCTTGAAAGAGGCATAACCGGCATCGGCGTAAGAGAACGGAGGCACTTTCACATACACCGGCTGTGAGTTGATCATATCGCCGAGAGCGTGTTCGCGATCACGATAGATCCGATCGGTATTTCCCGCCTGGTCTTCGTGCGCGCTTTGGCCACGAAGGAAGTTCACCAGGTTCGCGCCGGAGAGCATATCCCTTTGGGCTGCGGTCAGATTGGGACCGGCTGTCGTATCGGTGCACTGGGACAGCTTCGAAGGCGCTGCGCACAGGCCGTTGAAGTAGGCTTGCTCAGTCGCGCCGAGATTTTCCCAGATAAAGCTTTTCAGTTTGCCGGTCGCAGCGCTGTCAAAGAAATAAATATTGCGTGTATCTGCAGCAAGGCCCACCTGCGCGTCAAGCTTCTCCTGTGCAGACCACTTGACGTTCGGCGAGATCGCGCCGGTTTTCGGATCGATGGTCTTTACCTGAAGGTCGCCATCCCATTTCAAGGTGCGATAAAGCGCAAGGAAAAGCAGATTGTCGCCGGCGACTGGTTCGAGATTACTGGTTGCGGCTGCCGCGGCCGTTCCGGTACGCGCGCTAACCCCGCCCAATGCCTTACCGAGGCCGCTCACCAGCGAATCCGGGCTTTGCGCGCTGAAGTAAGTACCATGCCCGTTGACTGCGGTATGCCACAGATCGTCGATACGTTCCGGGCCGTTATTTGAAATCGGGTCGGGCCAGTTCATCGTGCCCTGCTTGATCTTCTCGTAGTCGGGGGAACCGCCCTGCAAATAGTTTTCAGCGTATTGCAAACGGCCGTTCGTACCGAGCCCAAGCGTGAAGGTCGTCATATGCTGTTGCAGGTTGGTGTCTGAGCCGCCGCCTGTAACGTTATTTGTGCAGATATCGACGCCGATACCGGTGCCTAGCGCGCCGGTACAGTTTGGCGACGTCCTCAAGTCGGTGTTGTAATAATAGGCGGCGACGTCGGCCAGTGTATTGCTCGCTCCGCCGGTGGTTATCGCGACCGGGCTGAACGCCGTTGCGGTAATGGTCACCGTCCCCTTCTTGTTCACAACCGGGGTGAAGGTGATCGCGCCAAGCGAAGTCGGCGCAGTGATCGTGACGACGTTGCCGCTACTGGTTGCCGTATAACCATTCTTGCTGATCGCCGCCGCGATTCGTTCGGCGACTCTCGTCTCGTTGTCCGAGTCGTTAGTTGAGCCCGAAGTAATAGTGATACCGTTGACCGTGATGCTCTCCACCTTGGCATTGTCGGCACCGGTCACCGTGAGGGTAGACCTTTGACGGGTGGTAGCGACGCTGCCGTCGAACATAGGCCGGTCCAAGGCTGAATCCTGGTTGCCGACTGTCGTGGTGCCGTCTATCTGATAGGGACCATAAGTAGTGGTCTCCTCATTCGCGTTCCAGTAACCGTCAGTCGACAGGATCGTGAAGTTCTGCTGACATGAATATTGAATCGGATCGTCCGCACCGGTAAGCAGCTTGCCGGCATAAATCCGCCCTGCTTTGGCTAGGGCCGGGCGCAAAGGCGTCCAGTGTGTAGGAGCGGCTTTGTAGAGCTTTGAATAAAACAATTCCTTCTGTGCCGCGCTGAAATCGGCGATCTTGAGGAAGTCGCGATTTGTGGAATCAACGCCGGTGTATCCGATCGTTGAATAACCGACGCGATATTTGTCGTCGATGTTCCTGAATGCGCGCCCTGCCGCTGTTTTCATCGTCAGCATGCGAGTGCGGTAGTAGCTGTACCAGTTGGCGTAATTGGTTTGTTCCGCCGCGGGTGATGAGGCGTCTATGGTCTTCCTCGTAAATACGTTTACCCCCGGGGTGTTGTCAACCGTGCTGTTGCACTCCTTGAAAAACGTGGTTCCAGTCTCCACGCCGCCCGACGCATTGTAGGTATAAGCTGCATCGGACTGGGTGCCCGTGTACAAATAGTAGCGGGCGCTGCTGGTTATATTAACGGTGCCTACGCTGGTGTCGAATCCATTTTTCCAGGCTGCCGCAAGCGTCGCGTTGGCGAAGCTGACGCCTTTGGAATCCACCGGTGGGACATAGGTCACCTTGGGATTGTAGTAGACGCCATTGCAATGACTGCTCCTGTTGCCGTACCGGTCACTGTTAAAATTTGCGCCGTCCGGAAGGAAGTCCCAGTCCATACTTCCCGAGTCGTCCAGGATGAACATCAGGTTCGGCTTGACGACCGCGGCGGTGGTTGCCGACGCCAGCGGGCTTTGGGAAATGTCGGTGCTGGCCGCCTGGGCGACCGTACCGGACCACAGTCCCGCGACCGAAATCAACAGGGAAAGCTGAGCGCTAATAAAACGTTTTTTCATGATTGTCTTCTTATTGCTATCAGGCTGTAATCCGATGCGGCTTGTGACCGCGCTAGAAATGCACCAGTGTTTCTACAAAACTCACCGTATTTCTCGGCCCTTTGATCCTTGACGTGATGCGGTAATACGGGCCGGGCAAAGGTTCGAAACGTTTGTCATCGCCATATTTCACCTCGTCTTTTTTGGGGCTGCCGGCATCCCCGGGCTGATAGGTAACGCAGCTGTTTCCGCCCGAGTTCGGATCCTCTTCGCTCTGGCACAAACGGTGGATCACGTAGCTCACGGAGTTGTCGCCGACTGTAATCACGGGCCCAGGGTTCAGGCAGGCGGAAAATTGCAGGCCGTTGCAATCGTTGTATTCCCAATCCACCACGGCGCGTGCCGGATTGTTGCTGCGACCGGTCCTGTCGAGCGAGGTCTGGCTGGTCGCGTAGTACCCGGAGTCCGCCTTGTCCTTGTAGCTCGCAGCTGTGCCGTTCATCGGCTCAAGCCAGGTGATCGCAGCTTCAGTGCCTGCATCGCCGGCCAACGTCGCGCCTTGCTTGAATGCGAGATTGCCCGCCACCATAGTGCCTGTTTCGACTGAGCGCACCATCGCAAGTCCGGCAAGCGTCATGGCTACCAATACGATGAGCGCGATGAACAACACCACACCGTTTTGGCGGGCGAGCATTTTCCGCCCGGAGGCTTTAAACACGGAAGCTGCCATCATGTTTCTCTCCATAGCAGGTTCCGCAGCGGAATGACGGTTTCGAATACTTTGTAGCGATAACATTTCCAGTTCGCGTTCGCGGTGCCATCCGGATGTTTGCTGACGTCGATTGCTCCGCCTGCCCACATCGGACTGTTTGCGGTACGGCCGGGGACAGCAACGGAAATGGTGATATCGCATGTGCCATCGGACTTCGGCTTTTCCATGATGGCGCTACGTGCGACGACCGCCATGCGCACAGCGGCGATCCGGCTGAAGTCACCGGCGTCGCCCACCGTGCCGCTGCTGTCGGCATCAACCATCGCGCCGCTCCATGTGTCCACTCTCACGTCATCAACCGTACCGGCGCGGGTATCAAATCCATACTCTGCTTTCAGATGGACGACGTCGGAGGCCAGCGTAAGAACCGCGTTGGTGTTGGTTGCCGAAAGATGATCGCTGAGCACGAGGTTGCTGTTGGCATCAATGGTATAGGTACGATCACTCAAGCTGCCTAAGTTGAGCACCATCCCGTCGACGCTGTAACCGTCGACCGGGAATACGCTGGCCGCGGCGGCCGCATTCCAGCCGCTCGTGGAGGCGTGGACTACTTCGGAATCATTGGGGTTCACAGCGGTTGCTTGCATCAATGTGCAAGTTTTGCCAGGCTCATAAGCGACCAACATGTCGCCCACCGACATTCCGAGGGTCGTGTTCAGGAATACGCTGGTGCCGGTCTTGGCGTGTTCACTGGTAATCCTGTTAGGCACGCTCCATGCCTCTTTGGAACTGGCGATGGTCCGGATCGTGTCCGGCCGCCCGCCTGCGCCTTGCGTGATTTCTACCGGCTTGAGTGAAAACGTCGGGTTGGTAATTTCCGCGCCACCAAAATAGCGCCGCACAGAACATCCGATGGCGCCCGGGACGCTGATGCCGTATCCCGCCTCGCGTACATCGCGCTCGACGGCGTACAACGCCATTGCGCCGTTGACCTGCGCATCGGCGCCGCTCGTGGTGGTGCGCTTGCGCCCTTCGAAGATCGCCGATACTTGCATGATGACCAGCGCGCCGATTATACCGATGGTGACGCCGACCATGATCTCAACCAGACTGAATCCGGCGGTTCGTCTTTTGAATACTGGTTTTGAAGTCGGCCTCATGACGGTCTCTTCCTGTTATCCGTTAATGCGTGTGACCGCAACATAGTTATGCGCGCCTGATTCACCCGGCGCCTGCCACCGCACGGTCACGGTCACCTGGTTATTGGCGTCGATGGCGATGGTCGGCAGATTGACAGTGGCCGTTACTCCCGGGAGGGTAGCCATGACTTTCGCTTTCCAGGTTGCGTATGCCGTGCCGGCCGGATCTTTGAAACCCGCGGTCAATGCGGCATTGGTCTTTTCACTGGCCCACATCTGACCGATGATCTCCGAGGCCAACAAACTGGCATCGGTACGGTATTTCGTATTCGTCGTGTCTTTGACGGACATGCCAAGCAAAGCAACCAGCGCCAGAATTCCGAAAGAGAAAACGAGGATCGCGACCATGCCTTCAAGCATCAGCGAGCCGCGTTGATTCGACAGGAGTGGCTTCACGTCGTGGATTCCCTTTTAGGAACAACCCTGCGGGTTGTTTGCGAGTGAGAGAGCGGGATCGCACATCCGGACCGATCCGCCAGTGCTGACAACCACCACCAGCCGGCGAGCGTCGTCGGCTGCGGCGTTGGTGATGTCGATGCGCGTTATGTCGGTGCCGATATTTGCGGCGGGCACGGCGCCAAGGCCGTTGAAACTTACTCCGGCGCCGGCAGCCAGGCCTGCACCGGCTGCGAGTGCAGTGTTGAACTGGGTAGCAGGAACGGGTGAAGGCAATGTGTCAGTACTGATTCCGACTCTTGCGTTTGCGCCACCTTCATCACCCGAGCGTTGCTGCAAGACCGCGGGGCAATCGTTCCTCACGTTGACGCATCCGACTGTCCATGCAACCTTGCCGCCTGCGTCGATGAGGGCAAACCGGACATCCGCGTTGCGCCTGACCGCTGCGGTACGGGCCGCCTGGAGTCCGTTTTGAATCGACTCGGCCGCCGTCCGCGTCTGCGAGTTCTGGATCCAGTCCCCGAACGCCGGCACAGCCACAGAGGCAAGGACCGAGACGATGGCTACGCCGATCAGCATCTCGACCATGCCGAGGCCGCGTTGTTTTCGAAGGCCTAGCATCCGCCGCCTTTCTTGCTCACCCAGCACGAAATTGCCGGAGGAGCAGTACCCCATCCCGCAGGTACCTGGGTCGTGAGCCGCGCGCCCGCATGGTCGATGCTATACACAAAGCCGTTCATCGACCCGCTACCTGTCGCGGTGATCGTAAATGACTGGTTGGATGCGCCCGTGCCCCAATTGCACGCATAAGTGAAATTTGAGGTGGCGGCGGGCGCCGCGACGCCGCAGACGGCTGCAGTTGAGCCGTAGTTCCGGTTGTCCTGGTAATACTGCTCCATCTGCACGCGCATGTTGGACAAAGCAGTCGTCGCCTCGGGAATCTTCCCGCGAGTGAGATAGTCGCGATACGAGGGCACGGCGATCGACGCCAGGATCCCGACGACGGCGACGGCGATCATCAGCTCGATCAGCGTAAAGCCGGCTTGTCTTTCGTTGCTGTTTGCAAGTGGTTTAGTCATGATTTGTTCCTTTTTAAGAATATTACTCTATGGAAACTGGATGCTGTAAAGGAACATTTGGGGAAAAGGACCAGCGGCACGACAAATGGAGGAAACCGGAGGATCAGCGGCGTTGTCGGGAAAACAACTTGTGGAAGGGTTGGTACAGAACAGAAATGACATCCCCAACCCGATGCGATCCGCTTGTTAAATGATCAAAGTCATCCCGAGGGCGGGAGGCCCCCCGGAATCGAGGCACGGATAGGCAATATGTACGACCTATGCGGGCGGTATCGGGAATCTTCGGTAACTGTCCGACGACTGGCGGGGCACCACAATGATCAGGGCGGGATGAGTTAAAGCTTACGCGCCGCTTGCAGGCATGCCCGGCATCCTCTCGACATCACGCCAGTAGATTTATTTGTAAACGGCGTTATGCCTCGCATTGCATGCCGGGCTAACGCCCGGCGCGTCTCCCTTCTCCGGTGATGGATTGATTGCGCACTATCACTCGCCTGTAAATGCAGCTGGACGCTTTTCGATAAAATGCTGCACGCCTTCCCTGAAGTCTGCGCTTTGTATGCTCAGGAACATTTCCTGGTTAGCGTCGGCGACCGCTTCACCCAGCGTCTGATAGGGCGTTTCCCAAAGCTGGCGCTTCATCACACGTATTGACCGCGGCGAGACGTTTTCTGCCAGGTCGCGTGCATAAGCCCGCGCCTCCTCGATCAGCGCATCCGGTTTCACCAGACGATTGACCAGGCCCATTTGCAGCGCTTCCGCTGCCGACACTTTGCGCGATGACAGCAGCAGGTCAGCGGCGTGGCCAGGACCGACTACGCGCGGCAGGATCCATGCGATCCCATGTTCCGCAATCAAACCCCGCTTGGCAAACGCCGTGCTGAAGACGGCGGTTTCACTGGCGAACCGAATATCGCTGTACAGCGCCATGATCAACCCTAATCCCGCACTGGCGCCGTTAATAGCCGCAATGACGGGTTTTTGCACCGAAGGGAAATACGAATACCGCGTCTGGTAGTCGGCGCGCCGGTTCATGTCATAGGGGCGCATCCACTTCTGGGCGCGGATATCGTCGGGCGGCAGGATTTCCAGCTCATCCATATCCATTCCCGCGCAAAACGCACGCCCGGCTCCGGTCAAGATGATGGCGCGCACCTCGCGATCCTGGCCTGCCTGTTCCATCGCCTCACAGATTTCTCTTTCCATCACTTTGGTCAGTGCGTTCATCCGCTCCGGGCGGTTGAACGTGATGGTGGCGATGCGGTCTCGTACTTCGTAGTCCAGTTGTTCGAAAGTCATGTTCGTTCCTATGATCGTTTATGCGGGAAGCTGAATAGCGCGGGGCTCAAGGAATTCTTCCAGCCCGAATCTGCCGTTTTCGCGGCCAACGCCGGACTGTTTGAAGCCGCCAAACGGGGCTGCGGGATTGAATGGAGCCCCGTTGACGTCGACTTGGCCGGCGCGCA
This sequence comes from Burkholderia sp., assembly GCA_028292565.1. Next base: position 10,118 of record JAQGMD010000390.1, read on the forward strand.
GGCGCTTCGCCATTGCCAATGCACGTTCACGGTCACCCGACCAGACTGCGGCGGCAAGCCCATACGGCGTGCCATTCGCTATCCGTACTGCGTCGCTTTCGCTGTCGTACGCAATCACGCAAAGGACCGGGCCGAACACTTCTTCCTGCGCGATCTCTGCGTCGGGATGCACCTTGCCGATCACTGTCGGCGCGACGAAGTAGCCCTGGAACGGCAGCGCTGCGTCATTCTGGCCTGCAATCAATTCCGCGCCGTCCGTAAGCGCCTGATCGATATAGGCATTCACACGTTGCTTCTGCGCTGCCGAGACGAGCGGGCCCAGGCGCGTAGTTGGCTCCAGCGGGTCGCCCATGGCAAAGGCGGCCACGCCTTGCCGCAGCAACTCGACGCATTCGTCATATTTCGTTGCGGGGACGATCACGCGGGTGATGGCGGTACAGGTCTGACCGCTGTTCAGATAGCAAGCACCGAGCGCATGGCGCATCGCCAGTGCCAGGTCGGCATCAGGCAGCACCACCGATGCGGATTTTCCGCCAAGCTCGAGTGCAACACGCTTGATGCCATTGCCTGCCAGGCTGGCGACGCGTTTTCCAGCGGCAGTCGAGCCGGTGAACGACACCATATCGACGTCGCGGTGAACGACCAATGCCTCGCCAACCACCGGCCCTTCTCCGACCACCAAATTAAATACACCGGCCGGGAAACTCGCCACATGAATTGCGCGCGCCAGTGCGTATGCCGCCGCGGGCGCCATCTCCGACGGCTTCAATACGACGGTACACCCGGCGGCGAGCGCCGGTGCGACTTTGGCGGTGATCTGATGCAGCGGATAGTTCCACGGCGTGATGCACGCAACCACGCCGACCGGCTCTTGGCTCACGACGGAATGTTTCACGGCCGAATCGAATGGGAATTCCTCGGCCATATCAGCATAGACGGACCATGCGCCGATTGGCGCCTGCACCTGAATCCGTTTAGAAAGCTTAAGCGGCATGCCGACTTCGCGCGTGATTGCTTCGGCCAGCGTATCTGTCTCTTCCGCCAACGCGACACCGACTTTTCGCAACATCGCAGCTCGCTCGGCGACCGGTGTACGCGACCAGCCATCGAACGCATTCCTTGCGGCGGTGACGGCGCGGTCTGCCTCGGCAACCCCGGCCAGCGCAACTTCGGCCAGTGGCTGCTCGCTGAAGGAATCATGAATGATGACCACCGATCTCGGATCGAAGTGCTGCCATTCGCCGCGAATATACGCTTGGTTGTAGTGATGCATGTGCCGTTCTCTCAGGTGGTCAGGTGTTTGTTCGTGCGGCGACAAATCGGCTCATTGCTGCCTGCGGTTCGCCCTGTGCGTAGCACTCGAGCTGGGCCCGGATTCCGGCAACGCACGCTTCATCGAACTGCGCCTGCGTCAACGCGCGGAATCGCTGCTTGGAGAGACGGATCGCGGTGGCCGGCAGTGCCGCCAGCGCCTGCGCCCGGGTGAGCGCCATCGTAAGAATTTCTGCGGGGCTGCCCAGCTCGGTAACCAGACCCATTTCGTAAGCCCGCTGGCCGGTGGTCAGATCTCCCGACAGCGAAAGCTGGATGTTGTGGGTCAGTCCCACATGCAGCGTCATCAAATAGGAACCGACAATACTGGCCAGCCCCGCTTTGACTTCTGGCTGGCCGATGCGCGTTTGCGGCGCAATCACGCGCCAGTCCGCACATAGTGCGATCTGGAACCCGGCACCCGCAGCCACGCCATTGATTGCCGCGATGCACGGCTTGTCCAGATCCCGCACGGACTGGTACATTGCCCGCTGCGAACTAAGCCAGGGGACCAGCTTCTTCCAATCGACGGCACTCGCCTCCTCGAGGTCCTGCCCGGCGCAGAATGCGCGGTCTCCTGCGCCCGTAATAACAATGGCGCGCACGCGTTCATCCTGATTCGCCTCTGCTAACGCTGTCACCAATTGCTCGCGCATTGCCTGATTCACTGCATTCATCCGTTCGGGCCGGTTGAGTGTGACGAGAGCGACGCATTCCCGCATTTCAATTGTTACTTCACTCATTCCTGTTCACCTTAAAAGTAGCTCTACAATTGCATCCACGGCGACCACGCCTCCGTCGTCGGGCATCACCATCACGGGATTGATATCCACAGACTGTAACTTGTGGCGATACCGGTATGCGAAATCGCCGAGCTTCACGGCTGCCTTCGCCAGTGCGCGGATATCCATGGCAGGCTTATCACGGTATCCGCCAAACAATGGAGCGATGCGCAGCCGCTGGAGCGCATCCATGACTTCGTCCTCGGAAAACGGAGCCAGCAGCGACACCACATCGCGTCGCACTTCAACCAGCGTGCCGCCTTCGCCGATCATCACAACCGGCCCAAAGGTCGGGTCGACTGCCACGCCAAGCATGAACTCGTGCACGCCGCGCACCATCGGCGCAACCAGCACCTTCCTGTCCCTGGAACCCATCGTATGCAAAGCGGACAGGCATTTCTCGGCTGCAGAGCGTACTTCACCCGCGGTTTTCAAGTTCAAATACACCAGCCCATGTTCGCTCTTGTGAGGCACATCTGCGGCGCATCCCTTGACCACCACCGGGCGGTCGAAGCGCATCCACGCCGCGACTGCCTCTTCCGCATCCGCGCAGACGACATGTTCGATGACGGGTATTCCGGCCTGCCGCAGCAATCTCAGGCTGTCGCTTTCCCCCTGAAGGCCGTGCAGGTCGGTCAGTGAAACAACCGGGGCGTCCGATGCGGGACGCGCAGAGGTGATCGGCCGTCGATGACTGGCGTACTGATGAAGCGCTCGGATTGCATCGCTTTCGTTGCGGAATACCGGTATTCCGCGCGCATGGAACTCCCGCCTGACTGTTTCTTGCGGGGCACTAAGCACAACCGGTTTCCTGCTCGAGCGCGCAAACCTGGCCGTCGTTTCGGCAAGGGCGGGTACATCGTAGCCCGGGCCCGCCACCGGAATACCGACGAGGAGCATGTCCGCCTGATCGTCCGCCGCGAGGATATCCAGTACGCGCGGAAACATCCCATCATTGCCCATCAGGGCCGCGGTCAGGTCGAGCGGGTTGTTGGGCGTCGCAAAGCCCGGAAGTGCTTGCTGGAGCTTGTCACGCGTCGAGCTGGACAGGTCCGACAATGGCAACCCGACTTTCTCGGCTGCGTCGGCGCACATGACGCCTACTGCGCCGCTATGGCTGAGCACCACCGTGCGACCCGCTCCGCTGAGCGAATCTGTCAGGTAAAGCGGTGCCGCATTCACCAGTTCATGCAGGTCTTGGGCACGCCATATGCCATGACGGGTGAGAAACGCGTCTAGTGCGCCGTCGTCGCCCACCATGGCGCCCGTATGCGAAGCGGCCGCGGCTGCGCCTTTCCGACTCGAACCACCTTTTAACAGGATGATGCTCGCGCCGCGCGCACGGGCCAAGCTCGCCGCTTCGGCAAGCAGGTGCGGTTGGTTGATAGACTCGACGTAGACCAGGATGAGCTTGATGCCGGGATCCTGAGCAATGGCTTTGGTAAGCTCGGACACGTCCAAATCGGAGTCATTGCCGGTCGCGCACAAATAGCGCACCCCGAGCCCCATTTCCCGCAGCAGCGCATACGGCATCACGCTCGCAGCGCCGCTTTGGCTGACGATGGCAATCGGGCCATCTTGCGGCGCGACTTCCATAAACATGGTGCTGAAATTGAGCACGGCGCCATTCTCAAAATTGGCGATGCCCTGGGCGTTCGGACCGACGATGCGCATACCACGGGCGTTGGCATACGCGACCATACGCTCCTGCACTATGCGGCCTTCGTTTCCGGTTTCCGCAAAACCCGATGCCATGACAACGGCGGTCGAAATACCCATGTCCGCGCATTGCTGCACCGCCTGTATCGCGCCCTCCCCTGCAATGGCAATGATGGCCGCGTCAGGCGCCCGGACCAGTGCGTCGAGTGACGGGAAGGCGCGTCGCCCCTGAATTTCCGAGCGCGCGGGATTGATCGGCAATATCTCGCCAGTAAACCCGAACTTCGTCATGTAGTGAATCGGCCGGCCCCCGACCTTGTTCGGGTTATCCGAGGCGCCGATGACGGCGACCGACCTGGGCTGCAGTAGGGATTTCATATGGGTTGGTACTTAGTCAATCGTGGCGCCGGAAGCTTTGACGACCTTGCTCCATTTGGTCGTATCCTGCTGGATCAAGTTGGCGAACGCCTGGGGCGTTCCCGGTAACGGCTCGGCTCCAAGTGACGCGAGCTTGGCCTTGATTTCGGGCGACGCCAGAATTTTGTCGAGCGTCGCATGTATTTTTGTGATGATGTCGGGCGGCGTACCCTTTGGCGCAACCAGCCCGAACCAGATCGTCACCTCGAAATCGGACAGACCGGTTTCGGCAATGGTCGGCACGTTGGGCAGTGCTTCTGACCTCTTTCTCCCCGTCACACCCAACGGCTTGACCTTGCCGGTCGAGACTTGCTGAACCTGGCTCGATACCGTGTCAAACATCATGGAGATTTGCCCGCCCAATAAGTCCGTGAACGCGGGTGCAGAACCCTTGTAGGGAACATGGGTGATGTCGATCCCCGCCATTGACTTGAACAGTTCGCCGGAAATATGGTTCGAGCTACCATTGCCTGCAGAGCCGAAAGTGAGCGTGCCCGGCTTCTGCTTCGCCAGACTGATGAGATCCTTTACGGAATTGACTGGCGATGCAGCGGGCACGACCAGCACGTTCGTGGTGGCCGCAACCGAACCGATAGGATCAAACGCCTTGAGCGGGTCGACCCTGAAATTGCGATACAAGCTCGGATTAATCGCCATGGTGCCGGTGGTGGCAAAAAACAGCGTATAGCCATCGGCGGCAGAATGGGCGGACGCTTCGGTAGCGATCGTTCCGCCTGCTCCACCGCGGTTGTCAATGACGACTGGCTGGCCCAGTGACTGCCCCAGATGCTGGCCGATCAGCCTTGCCATGCCATCGGTCGGTCCACCCGGCGGGAACGGCACGACCAGCTTGACCGGTTTGTCCGGGTAGGCCGCATACGCTGCAGGTGAGGTTGACAATGCGAGAAGTGCCGTGAGTACGGAAAAGCCAACCGCGAGCCGGATGCGCAGATTCATAAATGTCTCCAATATTATTAGTATGACTGCGTACGATTGTAGGCACGCGTTGGTGCATGCGATAGAGTAAAATCTGATATACCAGATAGAACTTTTATGGATATCTCATGGAGCTGCGCAAGCTGGAATTATTCGCCCTGGTTGCGGAGCTTGGTTCGTTGTCGAAAGCGGCGAAAGCAGCCGACATGGCTCAGTCGCTGGTCAGCCGTAATATCGCCCAGTTGGAACAGGAATGGGGCGACCGGCTATTTCAGCGCACCGGCCGCGGTGTAGTGCTTTCCGATTTCGGCCGGCACGTTCAGCCCGACATACAACTGCTGCTGGATCAGGCGGAGCGGCTACGAAGCGCAGTGAAAGAGGCCGCGGGCGTACCAACCGGGACGGTGCATATCGGGATACTCCCGTCCATGTCTCGCATTCTTGTCGCGCGGCTCTTTGCAGACATGCAGATAACGGCACCCGCGGTTCGGCTGCATTTCATCGAGGGATTCAGCGGCTATCTGGACGAGCAATTGCTGTCAGGGCGCCTCGATCTTGCCATTATCAATCGATATGGACCGTCGCCCGAGCGAGGCGAAGATGTATTGGGGTATGTTCACACCTACCTTATCGGCACCAGCGCCAATACCTTCGCTGACGGAAAAACCATCGCGTTCAAACAACTGGCTCATCTCCCGCTGGTCTTGCCCGGAGCGCCCAACGGACTGCGGTCAATCCTCGACCAATACAGTCGCCAGCAAGGGATCCGTTTAAATGTGGCACTCGAAGTCGATACGCTGTCAGCGATGAAAGATGTGGCGTTGAGCGGCGCCGCACTCACCATCCTTCCGCTGCTCGCAGTGAGCCAGGAGGTCGCCGAAGGACGGCTGACCGCCTTGAAAATCGCCAGTCCGGCGATTCGCCGGACAATTACGCTGAGCATCACCAAGCAAAGGCCGCTATCGCGAGCGGCTCGTCTGACGGTGACGCGCATCCGCACGCTGGCCACTGAGCTACTCCATAGCGTCGAAGGCTCGGCAACGCCATCCACCTGAAATAAGAACTGAACTTAAAGTACTAGTTCGGGGCAAACCGCTCCGAACAATGTGCTCGCATTTCATCGACGTCTTTCCCGATGTCAGTAATCGGATTGTGATGAACAACGGGTGCGGAGCCCTGATTGTCAAAAGTAACGCGCACATCAGGCGTTTTATTTCGAAACGCACGCGGCGCAGGCGGTGTCTCAAACAAAGTGAGCGTGCGGGCATCGACTTGTGAATGTGGAATTCCTGTAGTTTCCTTGCGGGCGCGCTCCTGTTTTTGTTTGGCAGCCGATGAACAAGACGCCATCCAGATGGAGCGGGCAAGGTACGGCAAAGCTACGAGTACCGGCGGGGCGGTGGCGCGGATTGTTTCGCCACGGATGGTTTTGGCTGCTGTTGCTTGGTCTGGCATGTGCCGGCGGTTACCTCACTTTCGCCACGACAGGCAAAGTACATCCCGACGCCGCCCGCCAATCCGGCCGCGACGGACACCGTAGCGCCGATGCGGCGCGCGTCATGCCGGTAACAGTGGCGAGGACCAGGATCGGCGACATCAAAGTGTACCTGGATGGTCTCGGAACGGCGGTTGCCTTGAATACCGTTACGGTGAAGTCGCGCGTGGACGGGCAGCTGATGCGTGTGTTGTTTCGCGAGGGGCAGATCGTCAAGCGCGGCGAGTTGTTGGCTGAAATCGATCCGCGTCCTTACCGGGTGCAACTGATGCAAGCCGAAGGTCAGTTGGCGCGCGACATGGCGCTGCTCACCAATGCGCGGCTCGATTTAGACCGGTACCGCCTTTTATTTCAGCAGGATTCGATTGCAAGACAGCAGCTCGACACGCAGGCCGCCCTGGTGCGCCAGTACGAGGGCGCAGTCACGGCAGACCGTGGCCAGATCGAAAGTGCCAGACTGCAGTTGGTTTATGCCCGCATTACCGCCCCGATCGCCGGGAGGATCGGGCTGCGCCAGGTGGACGAGGGCAACATCGTGCATGCGAGTGATGCCGGCGGCCTGGTCGTGATCACGCAGTTGCAGCCGGTCAGCGTGGTCTTCACCATGCCGGAAGACAGCATTCCGAAGGTGATGCAACAGCTGCAGGCCGGTAACAAGCTCGAAGTCGACGCATATGACCGCGCTCAACGCAACAAACTCGGAAGCGGCCACTTGGTCACGCTCGACAACCAGATTGATCCCGCCACCGGCACGGTGAAACTCAAAGCACAGTTTGCGAATGAGCGATTCAGCCTCTTCCCCAATCAATTCGTCAATACGCGTTTGCTGGTCGAAGTGCGAAGAGACGTCGTCATCGTCCCGTCGGCAGCCCTGCAACGCGGCAACCAAGGCACCTTTGTCTATGTGGTGAAAGAAGACCAAAGTGTCATGCTGCGTCCGGTAAGTACCGGCGCAACCCAGGGCGACGAGACGGAAATCGTCAGTGGACTGGCTGCGGGAGAACTGGTCGTGGTCGATGGCGCGGACAAATTGCGCGAAGGCGCAAAAGTCAAAATATCAATACCGGGCGGCACCGCGGGTACCGGTCCTGCGGCAGGCAGCACCGGTGCGCGAACTCAGCACCAGCACCAGGAGGCGCCCCGGCAAGGTAATGCAACACCGCGGAGCGGGGTATGACATATCCGGTCGGGCGCGCGGCGGGCACAGGCGGGGCCGCGCCCAACGAGTGACCTATGAGCCCGTCCCGCCCGTTTATTCTGCGACCAGTCGCGACCTCGCTGTTGATGGTGGCGCTGTTGCTGGTCGGGCTGCTCGCTTATCGGCTGCTGCCGTTGTCCGCGCTGCCCGAAGTCGATTACCCAACCATACAGGTCGTGACGCTTTACCCGGGCGCCAGCCCCGATGTCATGACATCGTCAGTGACCGCGCCGCTGGAACGCCAGTTCGGACAGATGCCCGGATTGAATCAGATGTCGTCGATCAGCTCCGGGGGCGCTTCGGTCATTACGCTCCAGTTCAGCCTGGAGCTGAGCCTCGATATCGCGGAGCAGGAGGTGCAGGCTGCGATCAATGCCGGCAGCAATCTTCTGCCCAGCGACTTGCCCGCGCCGCCCGTCTACAGCAAGGTGAATCCCGCCGACACACCGGTGCTCACGCTCGCGTTGACATCGACGACTCTGCCGCTGCCGCGATTGCAAGCATTCGCCGATACGCGGCTGGCGCAACGAATTTCCCAGGTGTCGGGTGTCGGCCTCGTCAGCATCAGCGGCGGTCAGCGGCCGGCGGTGCGCATTCAAGCCAATCCAACCGCTTTGGCCGCTTACAACCTGAATATCGAAGACCTGCGCACCGCGATCAGCGCCGCCAACGTCAACCAGGCGAAAGGGAGTTTCGACGGACCGACCCGCGCGTATACCATCGACGCCAACGATCAGCTGCGTTCGGCCGACGAGTACAAGGCAATCATCGTTGCTTATCGCAACGGCGCGCCGGTCCGGCTGGTCGATGTTGCGGAAGCCACCGATGCTGCCGAGAATGTGCGACTAGCGGCATGGGTCAATGAGCAGCCGGCGATCATTCTCAATATCCAGCGCCAGCCGGGGGCGAATGTGATTGAAGTGGTTGACCGCGTCAAACAGTTGCTGCCACAGCTGCAGGCGGCGCTGCCGGTGTCGGTCGATATATCGCTCGTGAGCGATCGCACGACCACCATCCGCGCTTCAGTCCAGGATGTGCAAACCGAAATGGTTTTCGCAGTTGCACTGGTGGTGCTGGTGATCTTCCTGTTTCTGCGCAGTGCGCGGGCTACGGCGATTCCGAGCGTGGCCGTGCCATTGTCGATTGTGGGTACATTCGCCGTCATGCATCTCGCCGGTTTCAGTCTCAATAATCTGAGCCTGATGGCGCTGACCATTTCCACCGGTTTCGTCGTCGACGATGCGATCGTGATGATCGAAAACATTGCGCGATACATCGAGCAGGGCGATCCGCCGCTGACGGCGGCACTAAAAGGCTCGCAGCAGATCGGCTTTACCATCATGTCGCTGACTGTGTCGCTGATCGCCGTCCTGATTCCGCTGCTGTTCATGGGCGACGTGGTGGGGCGCCTGTTCCGCGAATTCGCCATCACGCTGTCGGTGACGATCATCCTGTCGGCGCTTGTTTCACTGACGTTGACGCCGATGATGTGCGCCAAGCTGTTGCGTCACGTACCGCAAAACAGGCAGGGCCGCTTCTATCAGGCGTCCGCCCGGTTTTTCGAACGTCTGATCGCGCGCTACGGCGAATGGCTCAATTGGATACTCGACCGCCAGGCAGCGACGCTGCTGGTGGCGGTCGGTACCCTGGTACTGACGGTTTTGTTGTACATCACCATCCCAAAAGGCTTTTTCCCGGCGCAGGACACCGGACTGATCCTCGGCATTTCCGAAGCGCCGGAATCGGTGTCGTTTGCGGCCATGTCGCAACGGCAGCAAGCCCTCACGAAGGCAATCCTGCAAGATCCTGCGGTGCAAAACCTGACGTCATTCATTGGCATTGACGGCATCAACACCACGATGAACAGCGGCCGCATCCAGATCGTTCTGAAACCACGCGATCAACGTAAAGCGACGGCCACGGAGATTATTGGCCGGCTGCAGGAGAGAGTGGCGCAAGTGGAAGGAATTTCGCTGTTCATGCAACCGGTGCAAGACCTCACGATTGAAACGCGTGTCAGCCGCACCCAGTACCAGTTCACGCTTGAAGATCCCGACCCGGCGCAACTCAGCGTCTGGACTCCGCGATTGGTTGAGCGACTGCGGCAATTGCCGCAATTGCGCGATGTGACGAGCGACTTGCAAGACCGGGGGCTGCAGGCGGCGTTATTCATCGACCGCAGCACGGCATCGCGCTTGGGCATTACTCCGGACGTCGTCGATAATACGCTTTATAGCGCGTTCGGCCAGCGTATCGTTTCGACCATTTTTACCCAGGTCAATCAGAACAGGGTGGTGCTCGAGGTGCAACCGCATTTCCAGAGGGGGCCACATGCGCTCAATGGAATTTACGTCACCGGCTCCGGAACAACCACAACGGACGCCGCGGGCAACGTTTCCGCGAGCGGGCCCCGGCAGGTGCCGCTGAACACCATTGCTACGCTAACGGAACAGGTGACGCCACTGGCGGTCACGCATATCGGTCAATTCCCGGCCGCGACCATCTCATTCAACCTGGCACCCGGGGCGGCGCTGGGTGATGCGGTCAATGCAATCAATGCCACGACGCGCGAACTTGGCTTGCCTCGGAGTATGGAGACCGGCTTCCAGGGAGCGGCGCTGGCGTTTGAGGCATCGCTCGCCAACCAGCTGTTGCTGATCCTGGCTGCCATCGTTACGGTCTACATCGTGCTGGGCGTGCTGTATGAAAGCTATATCCATCCAGTCACCATCCTGTCCACGCTGCCGTCGGCGGGCATGGGAGCATTGCTCGCGCTCATGCTGTTTGATGCCGAGCTGGACGTCATCGCCATCATCGGCATCGTGCTGTTGATCGGCATTGTGAAAAAGAACGCGATCATGATGATCGATTTCGCGCTCGACGCGGAGCGCAACGAAGGCCTGAATCCGCGCGACGCGATTTACCAGGCTTGTCTGCTGCGCTTTCGACCGATCATGATGACCACCATGGCGGCATTGCTCGGCGCGCTGCCGCTGATGCTGGGGACTGGCGTCGGTTCCGAATTGCGCCATCCGTTAGGCATCACGATTGTCGGCGGCCTGATCGTGAGCCAGGCGTTGACGCTGTTTACCACGCCGGTGATCTACCTCGCATTCGACCGGCTGGCGAGGCGCTTTTCCGGGCCGGTTGAGGATGACGCCGGAGACGCCGAAGCTGCCACCCGGCCTGAACCGCCATGAATCTGTCGGCTCCCTTTATCCGTCTGTCGGTTGCCACTACCTTGCTGACGCTGGGCGTGGCGATGGCCGGCATCCTGGCGTTTAATTTGTTGCCGGTGTCGCCGCTGCCGCAGGTGGATTTTCCGACCATTTCGGTATCGGCCACGTTGCCGGGCGCCAGCCCCGAGACGATGGCCACGTCGGTTGCCACGCCACTGGAGCGCTCATTGGGCCGCATTGCCGGTATCACCGAAATGACATCGTCGAGTTCGCTCGGCTCGACCCGCATCACGCTTCAGTTTGACCTGCGCCGCGACATCGATGGCGCAGCACGCGATGTACAAGCTGCCATCAATGCGGCGCGCATCGACCTGCCGCCCACCTTGCGCAGCAATCCGACCTACCGGAAAGTCAATCCGGCCGAAGCCCCGATCATGATCCTCGCATTGACTTCGGATACGATGACGCAAGGGCAGCTGTACGACGTCGCGTCAACCGTCATGCAACAGAAGCTGTCCCAGGTGAAAGGCATAGGCCAGGTGAATGTTGGCGGCAGCTCGTTGCCGGCGGTGCGGGTCGAACTCAATCCGACCGCGCTTGGAAAGTATGGTGTCGGCCTGGACGACGTGCGCAATGCGCTGGCGGCCGCCAATGCGAATCGGCCGAAAGGTGTTCTCGAAAGCGGCGGGCGGCAGTGGCAGATTGCGGCCAATGACCAGGCGACCAGGGCGGCGCAATACCTGCCGCTGATCGTGGCCTATCGCAATGGGGCGCCGGTGCAGTTGACGACGCTCGGTGAGGTCGACGATTCGGTGGAAGACTTGCGGAACGCGGGCATGTTCAACGGCAAGCCTTCGGTGCTGGTGATCCTGAACCGGCAACCGAACGCCAACATCATTGATACCGTCGACCGGGTGCGCGCGCTATTGCCGCAGATGCAGGCGTCGATTCCCGCCGCTATCGACGTGTCGGTCGCGCTGGATCAGACTGCGACGATCCGCGCATCGCTGCATGATGTGGAGCGCACGCTGGTCATTGCCGTCGCGCTGGTCGTGATGGTGGTGTTTTTATTCCTGCGCAACTGGCGGGCAAGCCTGATTCCGAGCATCGCGGTGCCGATTTCTCTGCTCGGCACCTTCGGCATCATGTATCTGCTCGGTTACAGCCTGGACAATTTTTCATTGATGGCGTTGACGATTTCCACCGGCTTTGTCGTCGATGATGCCATCGTGGTGCTGGAAAATGTGATGCGGCACCGGGAACAAGGCATGGGCCGGCTGCAAGCCGCGTTGACCGGTGCGCGCGAGGTCGGTTTCACCGTGTTGTCGATGAGTATTTCGCTGGTTGCGGTATTCATCCCGATGCTGATGATGGGCGGGCTGGTCGGCCGCCTCTTTCATGAATTCGCGGTCACGCTGTCGGTGGCGGTGCTGGTCTCGCTGGTGGTGTCGCTGACCACTACGCCGATGATGTGCGCCAAGCTGCTTAAATACGAACCGGAACGACCGCATGGGCGGCTGTATGCGGCAAGCGAGCGCGCCTTCGATGCACTGCTGAATGCTTATGACAGGAGCCTGCGCCTGGTGCTGCGCCATTCGATGTCGACCCTGCTGGTACTGCTGGCGGTGATCGCTTTCAATTTCTATCTGTATGCCACCGTGCCAAAAGGGTTTTTCCCGCAACAGGATACGGGACGCATCGTCGGCTTTATCCAGGCTGACCAGGCCATTTCATTTCAGGCGATGCGTCCGAAACTGGCCGCCTATATCGATATCGTCAAGGCCGATCCGGCAGTGGCGAGTGTCACCGGTTTTACCGGAGGCGGCCAGCGCAACACCGGCCAGGTGTTCATTGCCCTCAAGCCGCTGGCGGAGCGGCGCATCAGCGCCACGCAGATCATCAACCGCCTGCGCGGCAAGCTGGCAGTCGTGCCTGGCGCGACCCTGACCCTGCAGGCGGCGCAGGATATCCGCGTGGGCGGCAGGCTGGCCGGCGCGCAGTATCAATACACGCTGCAAGGCGACAACCTGGCAGAGTTGTTCAGCTGGGCGCCGCAGGTCATGCAGGCCATGCGCGGGATACCGCTGCTGACCGACGTCAACTCCGACCAGCAGGAAAGGGGATTGGCGGTTACGCTGATCGTGGATCGCGCGACCGCGTCCCGGTTGGGCATTACCCAGAAAATGGTCGACGACGCGTTATACGATGCGTTCGGCCAGCGGCAGGTATCGACCATCTACGCGCCGCGCAACCAGTACCATGTGATCATGGAGGTCGCGCCGCAATACTGGCAGCGACCGGAAACGCTGAACCTCCTCTATATACGCACAGCGGCCGGCGCGATGGTGCCCCTCAGTGCATTTGCGCATTACGAGATGACCACCACCACGCTTTCGGTCAACCACCAGGGGCAGTTCGCGGCAATCACGCTGTCTTTCAACCTGGCGTCCGGGGCTGCGCTGGGCGATGCGGTCAAGGCGATCAATGACGCCACGGTCCGCATTGGCATGCCCGCCAGTATCCATGGCAGTTTCCAGGGAGCGGTCCGCGTGTTCCAGACTTCATTCGAAAGCCTGCCTTACCTGATCCTGGCGGCGCTGCTGACGATCTACATCGTACTGGGCGTGCTGTACGAGAGTTATGTGCATCCGGTTACGATTCTATCCACCCTGCCTTCGGCAGGCGTCGGCGCTATCCTGGCGCTGATGCTGTGCCGGATGGACCTGTCGATCCTGGCGTTCGTCGGCATCATCCTGTTGATCGGCATCGTCAAGAAGAACGCCATCATGATGATCGACTTTGCACTGACTGCGCAGCGGGTCGAGCGCAAGGTTCCGATGGCGGCGATTCATCAGGCCTGCCTGCTGCGCTTTCGTCCAATTATGATGACGACCATGGCGGCAATGCTGGGGGCATTGCCATTGGCGCTCGGCGCCGGCACCGGTTCCGAGCTGCGCCGCCCGCTGGGGGTGACCATCGTCGGCGGTCTGATCGTGAGTCAGGCGCTGACGCTCTACACCACCCCGGTCGTCTACCTGTATCTCGACCGCTTGCAGAGCTGGGCACGACGCTTGCGCACGAGGTTGTACGGCCGGCCGGTCGCGGATGCGGCGCACGACGCCGGCGGATGACCACACCATGCAAGTTTACCTCCACCGGAAGACACGGTTCATGGTGGTCCTGTGCGTTGCGCAATTGACCGGTTGCGCGGTCGGGCCGGACTACGTGCGCCCGCCGGTCGAAGCGCCATCCGCATTCAAGGAAGCTACTGGTTGGAAACTCGCCC
>JAQGMD010000414.1 GCA_028292565.1 Burkholderia sp.
CTTCCGATCTCGAGAGTGGTCATGGTCCGGACCAGCAATTCGAGCCAGCCGCGGTGCACCACAGCCACGGTGCGCAGGTCGTCGTGCGTCTCGCCGGCCACCACTACGTTCTCGGCGGGATCGCTCATCAACTGGTCTTCCACCATGTTCGGCAATGCCGCCCTCAGCCTGGCGGGAGACATCGGCGGCACTTTTACGCGTAGCAAGGTGACGTCGCTGGCGGCCAACAGCAGCACGATGCGGTGTGCCCGGCGCACCAGGTCCGTCAAATCGGATAGCGCCGCGACTCCTTCGCGCTCAATCGCGCCGCGGTCCGTTGACAGCGCAAACTGGCAGTACAAAGGCGTACCGGATTCAACGCTGTCGGCGGTGGCTTTCGAAGGAAGGCGAATATACAGTGTGCTCAAGATTGTCTCGTTTTCGTATTCTTAGTGTTCTCTGATCCATACCACCTGGGTGGTCGGGTTGCCGCCCGGATCGCCCCGCTTGATCAATGCCTGCATCTCGAGTGCCGCACGGTTCAGGCGGACATTTCCGTTCACCAGGAAATAGTTGGTTTTGAACGCGATCTGCTGCGTTTGCGGCAGCGGCCTCCCCAGCCTTTGCGACAAATCACCGGAATCCTTGAACCACGCCTTTTCCCTGGCCGCCACCAGCACCGCCGCATCGGATAGTGACAGTGTATCAATTCTCGCGGCCAAAACCTCAGCCGGCGCGGTATTAACGTTGACCGGAGTCCGGTCGGGCAGGACCACCAGGAAATCCTTCAGCTTTACCAGCATATCCGGCGTGAATCCCGGCACGGCGAGCAGGTCGTCTACATAGGCGAAATCGAGCGCCGTCTGATTCGATCCTTCGGTGGTAACAGCGGCGGCGGCCGCACTGCTGCGCGGAGTGCTCGAGGGCTGAACCGGTTTCACTTGCGTAGCGGCGATCGTATTCGCAGCCGCCTGCGCCAGCGCGGGATTGATCTGGACGTTGGTCAGCAGACGCGCGAACGCAGCGACTTCTCCCGGATCGACAGTCCCGTTGGCACTGAGGTTTTTCAGGTTGAAGCGCGATTGCGCGTCGACGATGCTGCCGGAAATGGCGGCATCGGGGACATCGTTCTCTGATCGCGCATTTTCCACGTACTGGTCCAGTCTTGTTTCCGCCAATGACACTGCCCACGGCTCGCCCAGATGGTCGAGCTGCGAATATCTTGCATCTTCCCGCAGGATCAGGCGCGTCCAGTCGAGTGCGCCACGCAGTATCCATTGTTTCTGCAATTGCAGGCGCTGGTTTTCAATCGAGCGGACCTGCACCTGCTGCTGCCAGAACAGGCTGGCGACGATCGTAATTGCCAGCGTAGTCAGCAACAGCGCGGTAATCACCGCCACGCCGCGCTGGCGCGTAAGCTTGCGACGCATATTCCTGTGTGTCATACAGCCCCCAGCAGGAAAACCTTCACCAGGTCCGTTGGCCTGTCTTGCACCTGCAACGCAACCTCCACTCCCGTCACAGCAGATTGCTGTGGCGCCGGGGCGCCAGGAGTCGATTCATTGCCGGCCGCTCCGGGCGCAGTATCGCTACCGGTACGCCAGCCCAGGCCGTCACTGCCCCACGTGCGTATCGCCATCCGGTTCACGCCGGATTGCAGCGCCACGCGTTGCGACGCATCGGTGTCACCCATCATGGCTGACCACGAAGTATCCAGTTCCGTCAGGTCGCGGGTGGCAATCGACTCGCGCCGGGTCAGCACGCCATCGCGCACACGGTAAGCGACCACCTGCACCCGGGAAGGCTGATTGTCGGCAAACACGTTACGCACCAGTGTCAGGCTCCCGTTCCGTGCGTCCAGTACAGGTCTCTGCCCAATGCTGGCGGGGTCTTCGATATGCGAAGCGTCGCTCTGCATCTGTGCAAAAGCCAGCTGCAAGCCCCGCGTCTGCTCGAGGTCGGCATTCAATGCCACCCGTGCACGTACGATGCTGTCGAGTCCGCGCCAGCCGAGCACCGCCACCATTGCCAGCACACTGATGGCAATGAGCAATTCAACCAGGGTGAATCCGCGCTTTTTATTCATCATCCGCATCGCCGGTCAGCCGCCCGACACCACTTGCGCCAGCTTGATAATGCGGCGCCCCGGATTCTCCGCATCGAATACGCTGACTTCAACACGACGGAAAAATGGATTCGGGGTGGCATGGACGTCCTCTTCGCACACTAGCCGCAACTCGCCCTGAGGGCAATCGAACGAACGTTTACCGAAAGGGGGGAATTCACGCGCAAGCCGGATCTGCGCCAGCCGGTTCTCGGCTGACCAGGTCGCCATCATCGACCCGCGCAGAGCGCTGCTGTTTTGCGTCAGGCTGCCGATAGCGCGCAGGCTTGCACCCAGTGCGGTACCGACGATGACGAGCGCCACCAGCACCTCAAGCAGGGTAAACCCTGCGGCGCGGCGCGGGCTTCGCTTCGACATGTGGCGGAGGTAATTCATTTCACTCCACTACAAAGTGACCGATGCCGTCGGCTCGTATGGCGACACTCGCGCTTCCCACGGAGAGGGTCAGCAAGAACGGCTTGTCGACCGGCTCGCGGCCAAACACGATACGCAGCGGATTGGATTCACCTGCACTCGACGGCGTAATCGATAGTGCGACGGGCGTGCGTTTGAACTCCCTTTCGCGCAGCAAATCTTCCTGCGCCAGTGTTTTCCACGCGCTTTCTTCCCGGATCAGGAAACGGTAGCGTTCGCTGTCGGCTTCAAATGCGATCGGCCGGTTTCGCACGATCGCTTCGTCGCGCGCCAGTTGCATCAGCAAAGCAACCCGCTGCGCTTCATTCTGCAACGCCTGCTCGTCGCTCTGCATCATGTTCACCGACACAAAGCCCAGGGTAAGGCCCACGATCACCAGCACCACCAGTAACTCAAGCAGGGTAAATCCGCGCGGCGGCGAACCAGGCCGCGCGCGTTGAAATTTCGTCAGCGCGAGTCGATTCAAAGATCCCACGAACCGATATCTGCGTCATTGCCGGCGCCACCCGCCTGACTGTCGGCGCCGAATGAAAACACGTCGACCTCCCCTTTGACACCGGGGGACAGGTACTGGTATTGACCGCCCCATGGATCTTTAGGCAGTTTTTCAATATAGCCGCCGTTTTTCCAGCCATTGGCCGCGGGTCCGGAACTCGGCTTCTGGATAAGCGCCTGCAGTCCTTGCTCGCTGGTCGGATAACGCTGGTTGTCCAGCCTGTACAGTTTCAGTGCTTGCATGATGGAAGCAATATCCTGTTTCGCTGCGGTAACGCGTGCGTCGTCAGCACGGCCCATCAACTTTGGAACGACCAGTGCCGCAAGGATGCCCATGATCACTACAACCACCATGATCTCGATCAGGGTGAAGCCGCGCTGGACTGCGTGGCCAAGCCGTCGACGGAAAATAGAAGTACCTATACGCATAGTGGATTGCTCGAATGAAATTTTAGTGAACGTGTATAACACGAAGAGTATAAGGCTAAGGCGACACTTATATAATTTAGTGGCGAGCGCCATCTTGTCGGCCCGCAATAGTTGACCGCAAAAAACATAAAAAGTGCCGCGCGACATATTTTTATTGTGCGGCGTCCCCACGGCTGTGCCACCCGGGCAGAGCGAAAAAATCCGGGAGACTATGCCAGAACCGCAATGCGCGAACGTTGATGTTTATCAAGTACGTTGCATTCGCAGCGCAGCCCTTTGGATGTGGAGGCGCCGTCGGAACAAATGCATCGCTGCTACAGTCTTGTTAAGAGTTGACCACACCAAGGAGCACGTCCATGGCGCTACACCACGCCGCCTCAGGAGAAATCATTCCGGTACTTCCGCTCGGCGCGAAACTCACCGACTCACCCTCCGTCGCCTTGCTGAAGGCCCACCAGCTTGAAGTCATGCGGTTGGTGCTGGTGGCGGGGAAATCGGTGCCCGAGCATCATGTCGCGGGAGAATTGACGATGCAATGCCTTGAGGGCCGCATCGAACTGCGCGCACACGGAAAGACCCAGGTATTGAAGCAGGGCGATTTCGTTTACCTGGAGGGCAGCGTCCCTTACGCTCTTCATGCAGCAGAACATTCTTCGATGCTGATGACCGTGGTGCTGCTGCCCGATCAATCGAACGGCCTTGCGGCCAAGCTCGGCGAATTACTCGGTATGTAGTTACATGCTTGGTCCGGCCGCTTTGAAACATCCGGCGGGTCAGTTCAGTCGCGACCCGCTGGATGTTTGCAATCGGGGCAGGCTTACAGAATCAACACCGCCCTGAAATCATTGACGTTGGTGCGGGTCGGACCGGTCACGACCAGGTCGCCCAACGCACTGAAAAAACCATAGCCGTCATTATTATCGAGCATCGCGCGTGGCAGCATGCCGAGCTCCGCCGCGCGCGCAATCGAATCCGGTCCGTATAACGCGCCGGAATTATCTTCGGAGCCATCGATGCCATCGGTATCGGCTGCAATCGCATGAACCCCCTCAATCCCATCGAGCGCGACGGCCAGGCTCAGCAAAAATTCCGCATTGCGGCCGCCGCGTCCTTTGCCTCGTACCGTCACCGTCGTTTCACCGCCGGAGATCAATACACATGGCTTGGTGAACGGCTGACCGCGCCGCGCAACTTGCTTGGCGATTGCGGCATGCACCTGGCCGACATCGCGCGCCTCGCCTTCGAGATCGTCGGAAAGTATGTAGGGCGTAATGCCGGCGCTGCGCGCCGTCTGCGCCGCCGCTTCCAGTGCGTCCTGCGCATTGGCGATCACCTGGTGGGTGTTGGCCTTGAAACGCGCGTCGTCCGGCTTCGGTGTTTCGCCCGCACCGGTTTCCAGGTGCCGCACGACATTTTCCGTCACCTCGATGCCGTATTTGCGCAAGATGGCCCGTGCGTCAGCGCACGTGGTCGCGTCCGGCAGCGTCGGACCGCTCGCGATGATGCCAGGATCGTCACCCGGCACATCCGAAATCAGCAACGTCGCCACGCGTGCCGGGGCACAGGCGAGCGCAAGCCGGCCGCCCTTGATTGCCGACAGATGCTTGCGCACGCAATTCATCTCACCGATCGCGGCGCCACTCTTCAGCAGCGCCTTGTTGACCGCCTGTTTCTGTTCCAGTGTGATGCCTTCCGCCGGCAAGGCAAGCAGCGACGAGCCTCCGCCGGAGATCAGGCACAGCACCAGATCATTCTCCGATAGCCCCTGCACCATTTGCAGCATCCGGCTCGCCGCGCGGCGCCCGGCTTCATCCGGCACGGGATGCGCCGCTTCCACCACTTCGATGCGCTTGCAGTCGGCGCCGTGGCCGTAACGCGTCACCACCAGCCCCGATATGTCGCCCTGCCAGTGATCTTCCACCACCTTGGCCATGGCTGCGGCGCCTTTGCCGGCGCCTATAACCAGCGTGCGCCCATGTGGCGAAGGTTGCGGCAGATATGCCGGCAGGGATTTTTCAGCGCTGACGGCGGCGACGGCGCTGGCATAGATATCAAGCAGGAACTGGCGGGGGTTGTCTAATGGCATAGGTAGGTGGTCAAGTGCTAGTCCGAATAATGAGGGGCCGGCGTAACGTGTGCTAGGCCGACTCTTCCCTTGGATCACGTGACAGCAATTGCTGCACCATGTCCTGCGGGGAGATGCCGTCAAACAGCACGCCCGCCACTGCATTCGTGATCGGCATGTCGACACCGCGGGCAAGCGCCAGCGTGCGGACCGCCTGCGCGCAACGCACGCCTTCCGCCACATGGCCAAGTTCGGTCACGATGGTATCGAGTTGTTTGCCCTGCGCCAGGCCGAGTCCGACCTTGCGGTTGCGCGACAGGTCACCGGTGCAGGTAAGAATCAGGTCGCCGACACCGGTCAGGCCCATGAAGGTTTCGACCCGCCCTCCCAAGGCGATGCCGAGGCGGGTGATCTCCGCAAGGCCGCGCGTGATCAGCGCCGCGCGTGCATTGAGTCCCAGTCCCATGCCGTCGACCACGCCGGTGGCGATCGCAAGTATATTCTTGACCGCGCCGCCGACCTCCACGCCGATCAGGTCATCGGTGGAATACACACGAATGTTCTGGCCGTGCACGGCATTGACGACGCAATCACGCAATGCGGGTGTATCAGATGCGATGGTCAGCGCGCAGGGCGAGCGCCGCGCGACTTCCTGCGCAAATGAGGGGCCGGACAATGCGCCGCTAGCGACCTCATCCCCCAGCACTTCGCGCACCACCTGATGCGGCAATAACTGCGTATTCTCTTCGAAACCCTTGCATAACCAGACAATGTTGGGGATCGGATAAGGCTTCAGCCGCTGCCCCAACGGGCGCAAGCCGGCGACCGAGGTGGCGACGATCAGCAGTCCGTTGTTTGCGGTATGGGCTATTGCGGCGTCGAAGTCGGAACTGACGGTGAGTTTTTCCGGCAACGTGAAGCCGGGCAGATACGCGCGGTTCTCGCGCCGTGAGGCGATTTCGCGCATTGCGCCTTCATCGCGCCCCCACAGCACCACGCTGTTTCTGTCCGCCAACGCAATCGCGAGCGCTGTGCCCCAGGCGCCGGCGCCGAGTATCGTGATATTCATCGGTTCAGAACAACTACTGTTAGCGGAACTGCTTTGCATGGCGCCCCTGGCGGCAAGGTTGAAGAAAGAAACCCGGTTGACGGGCGCCGCTATTCGCCCCAGACCTCAGTCGATTTGACAAAGCCGCCCTGGCCGTCGCGATGTTTTACCCTGAGCCAGCCCGAACCGCCGCCATCGAGAATTTCCAGCAACACGTTCTTGTCTGCGGTAAAAACTACCGGCGCCGATTCCTCGGGTGAGGCGCGGACCCTGGCGCTATTGGCGAGCACAACGACATTGCGTTTCGGCGTCAGCGATTTCGATTCGATCCACGACAGGTCGCCGGTGGCGTCCCGCACTTTGGACCATTCGCCATAGGTCAGCACCACTTCGACCGGCATGCCGGGCGGTGCGATGAAGACCTTGCGCCCTTTGGCAGACGGCGCGTCGTACAGCACGGCGGGGCTTGCGCCCACGGATTTGAACTCGAGCGCATGGGCTGCGGTAGCAGCCATTGCCATGGCGCAGATTGCGCATGCCCGGGCAAATGAGCGAGCTGGTAATCTCATGGCGCCCCCTTCTACGGTCTACTACGGCCTACTACGGCCTACTGAAATGTCATGCATGTCATGCCGGACGGCGCCAACCCGCGGTCGCCCCCCCGCGCACTCAATTGCTGCTGTTTATTGCTTTGCGGACGAACCGTCGGGCATCACGATGCCGGATCCGACTTGCGGTTGCTGCTGTTCCGCCACTGCCTGCAGGCGCTGCTGGTAGAACAGTTCGAAATTGATTTCTGCCAGGTGGACCGGCGGGAATCCGGCGCGCGTAATGATGTCGGCGATATTGGCACGCAGGTACGGGTAGACGATGTTCGGGCAACCGATACCGAGCAGCGGATCGAGCTGTTCGTCCGGAATGTTGCGCGCCTCGAAAATGCCCGCTTGCTTGCCTTCCACCAAGAACGCGACCTTGTCCTTGACCTTGGCGGTCACGGTGATGGTCACGGTCGACTCGTAGATGCCATCGGCGATTGCTTCAGCGCCAACGTCCAGCGAGACCTCGATGGTCGGCGCTTCCTGC
>JAQGMD010000447.1 GCA_028292565.1 Burkholderia sp.
GCGAGCTGATGGGATGGATGGCCGAAGGCAAAATCAAGCCGCATATCTCGGGACGCTACGCATTGGCTGAAACGCCGCAAGCGTTGAACGACATGGCAGCCCGCAAAGTGACGGGGAAAGTGGTGATCCAGCCCCAGCGGTGAATCGCGTAAATAGTAGGGTGCGCCATGCTTCCTGCTCCTACGCCGCCCGTTCTTCCTTCTTTTCGAAAAACGCCCGCGCAAGTGCGCCATCCCTGGTCCGCGCGAACGGCGGCAAACTCTGCCATATCCGTTTGCCATAGGACTTGGAAATCAGCCTCGGATCGCAAATCATCAGCACACCGCGATCGGTTTCGTCGCGAATCAGGCGTCCGGCGCCCTGCTTAAGATTGATGATTGCTTCCGGCAGTTGATGGTGCATGAAGCCGTTCAGCCCTTTTCTCTCGAGCGCTTCGATGCGTGCCGCCAGCACCGGGTCGTCCGGCGGCGAGAATGGAAGCTTGTCGATAATGACCAGCGACAGCGCGTCGCCGCGCACATCCACACCTTCCCAAAAACTCTGGCTCCCGATCAACACGCCATTGCCGGCTGCACGGAAACGATCGAGCAATTCTGTGCGGCCCGCCTCGCCCTGCACCATCAGCGGAAACGGCAGATTGCGCTTTTCGAATTCCTCACGCAGGCGTTCGGCTGCGCGATTCACCGCGCGGATGGTGGTGCACAGTAAAAAAGTGCGCCCTCCCGCCGCTTCGATCATGGGCAGCGCGGCATCGATCACCGCATCGGTATATTCGAATGAATTAGGCTGGGGCAGGTTCTCGGGCACATACAGCAAGCCCTGTTGGGCATAGTCGAACGGGCTGGGCCATGATTGCGCCGGCTCATTCCACAATCCCATCTGCGACATGTAATGCTGAAAATCGTTTTTTACTGCCAGCGTGGCCGAGGTAAATATCCAGGCGCGCGGAGATCCCTCTCGCTGCTTGTTGAAGATCGGTGCAATCGACAGCGGCGTCTGATGCAATTGCAGCGAGGCGGAAAAGGCTTCCACCCACTGCACTTTCTCCTGCCCTTCGTCCGACTTGCCGGCGGTATTCCAGGTCGACAGCCGGGTGAAGATATCGATCGCACGCACGCGGCACTGTTCGATCGTTTCGGCGCGCTCGGCCTGCGTCTCCAGCGTCTCGATCATGCCCTGCATTTCCTCTTTCAGCTTTTCGAGCGCCGGGAAGAATTCACTGGAAGGCGCAATCTGGCCGACCGCAAGCCTGACCACATCCTGCGGAAACGCGAGGCGCAAGTCACGCGCCGCGCGTTCGACCGGCGACACCACTTTCGGCCATTCGGCGCCGTCGCGTGCATGCGCCAGGCCTTCGGCCAGCACGTCGCGGCACAGCTCCAGTACATGTGAAGTGGATACGGTATCGCCGAAAAACAGCGACGCAGTTTCCGGCAACTGATGCGCTTCGTCGAAGATGATGGTGTTTGCCGAGGGCAGCAACTCGGCGACCCCGGTGTCTTTCAGCGCGACATCCGCAAAAAACAAATGATGGTTGACCACCACCACATCGGCCTGCTGCGCTTCCTTGCGGGCTTTCATTACGAAGCAGTCCTGGTAATACTGGCACTCGGTCCCCAGGCAGGTATCGCGAGTGGAGGTGACCAGGTTCCATACGCCCGCAGACTCCGGGACCTTGGACAGCTCGGCTTTATCGCCGGAGCTGGTGGTCTTCACGAATCGCGATATCTCGCGCAGGTAACCGACATCTTCACGCGAGGTCATGCGCCCGTTCTGCAGCGTGCGTTCCAGGTGAAAATGACAGACGTAATTAGACCGGCCCTTGAGCAGGGCGATCGATACCGGCGCGCCGAGCGCCTTGCGGACGGTCGGAATATCCCGCAGGAAGAGCTGGTCCTGCAGGTTCTTGGTGCCGGTCGAGACGATGACTTTGCCGCCCCACAGTAGCGCGGGTGCGAGGTAGGCGAAGGTCTTGCCGGTTCCGGTCCCTGCTTCGGCAACCAGGGTTTTTTGGTCGGCAATCGCCTGCGCGATCGCCTTCGCCATTTCGGTCTGCGATTTGCGCGGACGGAATCCGCCTACCGACTTGCTGAGCGGCCCACTGGCGTCAAACAGCCGGTCGACGTCGGCGTCGTGTGCGCCTGGTGTGGGCGCGGATGATGTGTGTTCGGTCAAAACGGAGAAGTTTGTTCGGGGAATAGGCCCCACTACAGGGGAGCTCGGGGGACGCCGAAGCTTACTACGGACTCGCTCTATGCGGGGACATCCGGCACCAATTGCATTTTCAGCAACGTTATATGATCCTTCAACTGCAGCCTGCGCTTCTTCAGGCGGCGCAACTGCAGTTCGTCGCGTCGCAGGTCTTCGATCAGGAGATCGATCACCGCGTCCAAATCGCGATGTTCGACTTCCAGCTCGATGATGCGCCGTTGTATATCTTCTGTTGGGATCATGGTCTTCGGTAAGGAACTCTCGTACCCGTTATTTTAAAAGTGAAACCGGCGGTCGTATACGTGCCGATCATGGCCAGACGACGCCCGCCTTCTACGTACGCCTGGGGACCGGGCGCCACGATGTTCCGGAACAACGTATATCTGGTTCAAACCACATGTTTACTGAAAATATTGTCAATCAGCAGCTATTCTATGTGTAACAAAATCTCAAAGCAGCCCTAGCATTATTTCTATAATGCAATAATCTAACGCAGTACAGCTATTAATCGACAAATAAATGAGCCAATTCAGGATCGAAGCAGGTACCGGTCAACATCTCGGCGATCGCCATGAGCAACAGGATCGCACCGCGTTGTTGGCCGCGCCAAAAGCGGCCGGCTACATGATGGCTATCGTCGCTGACGGCATGGGCGGGATGAGCGGCGGTTCGCTGGCTGCCGAACAGGTAATCCGCAGTGCACAGCAGGCGTTCGAGCAGTTTTCACCCAATACCGACGACGTCGAAGAGTTGCTGAAAACGATCGCGAGCGATGCCCACACCATCATCAAACTGACCGCCATCTCATCCGAAAAAGAACCGCATAGCACGATGGTCATCCTGGTGCTGACGCCTGACCGAACCGCTTTCTGGGCACATGTCGGCGACTCCCGCCTGTACCGTTTCGACGGTCCGAACTGCGCCGAACGCACCGTCGACCATTCCTATGTTGAAAAACTGGTAAAGGAAGGTAAACTCACGCGGGAATCGGCGCAAAACCATCAGCTCTCCAACGTTCTCGTCAACGCCCTGGGCACGAGGGACACCGAGCCTGAGGTGGCGGTGCGCCGCTACGACGGACTGAAGGCGGGCGATGCCTTTTTGCTATGCAGCGACGGCCTTTGGCACTACTTCAGCGAGGCCGAACTGGGGGCGGCCATCGCAATGAATACACCGCGCCAGGCATCCGAAATGCTGATCAACAAAGCGCGTGAGCGTTCGGCAGGTATGTCGGCGGATAACTGCACGGTCGCCATCGTCAAGTTGGTTACTGCCGCGAAAGAGGAAAAGGGCTATACCGTGAAAAAAATGCGGCGCGCGGTGTAATCGCTCCATCGGTTGCCCGGAGGCCTGGTTGATCACCGGCTTGCACGTTCCCGCTCTTTCTCCCTTTTCTTCTCCTCAACCTGCCGCTGGCGTTCCTGCGACGCCTTTACCCTCTGCTCATAGGCGGCCACGTTGTCGGCGCGCTTCTGCGCATCCGCCCGTTCCTGTTCTTCAATTCGCTTCAGCTTGGCCTGATGCCTCACTACGCGCGGATCGGGTTCGCCTGCAGCAGGAGCGGGACGCGCCGGCTTAGGTTCCGCCGACTGCTTCTTGACGGGCCCTTTTGCCTGCTCGTGCTGCAGGCTCTCGGCTTCCTTGCGCTCGCGCGCGACACGCTTCTCTTCCAACGCCTGGTCGCGCTCCTTCACGCGCGCCTGACGCAGGAAAGCATTGGCTTCCACCTCGACCTTGCGCACGTCCTCAAGCGCCGCGCGACGCCGCTCCTGCGCGCCTTCAATGCATGAGGTGGCAAAGAAGTCGTCGTGACATTTGCGCTCGTCCGCGGCGAACTGTTCCTGTATCACGGAACGCGCCTGACCCACGTCTGTCAATGCGCGCTCGGCTATCTCTTTAGACTTGATGGCGCCTTGATAACGATCCGCCAGCGCCGACGCCGATACCTCTGCGTTCTGCGCAAATACGGACATGGCGGAGGCCAGCAGTGCAATGGCTACCATTCGGACCATGCAACGGCTCGGGCGCGGCCTGTTCAACATCATTGCTATGTGCGTCATGACACTTCTCCATTACTTGATACGCCGCTCAGGCAATAGAACCGGCGACATCCCGGCGCTCGCTTTCCATGTATTCCGACGACTGCATCTCGATGATGCGGGAGACGGTACGGTGGAATTCGTTCGCCATCCTGCCCTCGGTATAGAGTTCCTCCGGCGTCACTTCCGCCGACATGATGAGATTCACCCTGTGATCGTACAGTACGTCGATCAGCCAGGTGAAGCGCCGCGCTTCAGACGACATGGCGGCTGACATTTGCGGCACGTCGGACAGGATCACGGTATGAAAGCGGCTGGCAAGTTCCAGATAGTCATTCTGCGAACGCGGACCGCCGCACAGGGTGGCAAAATCGAACCAGACAACGCCACCGGCGTGCCGTAATGCCTTGATTTCGCGTGCTTCGATGTGAATGCGGGGATCTTCATCAGCCGTCTCTGCGATGGTGGTGAATGCGTGCCTCAATTCGTGGTCGGACTTCGCGCCGAGCGGGGTATGGTATGCCGCTACCTGCTGCATGGCCCTCTTGCGATAATCGAGGCCCGCGTCGACGTTCAATATGTCGAGCTTCTCCTTCAACAGCGCAATTGTGGGCAGCATGCGGTCGCGGTGCAACCCGTCGGGATACAGTGAATCCGGGACATAATTCGACGTCATGATGAATGACACGCCATTGTCGAACAGCGCCTTCATCAGGTTGTACAGGATCATGGCATCCGCGATATCAGATACGTGGAATTCATCAAAGCAAATCAGGCGGTACTTCTTTGCGATCCGGCGCGCCACTTCGTCCAGCGGATCCGCGATGCCCTTCAGTTCATCGAGTTGCCGATGGACGCCGCGCATGAACTCGTGAAAATGCAGCCGGGTTTTCCGCGTAACCGGAACCACCGAATAGAAGCTGTCCATCAGAAAGGACTTGCCGCGGCCCACGCCGCCCCACATATACACGCCGCGCGGCACTTGCGGCCGGCTGATCAGGCGCATGAACTTGTTGGACCGCTGCGACTTGTATTCAACCCATTCTTCGTAGGCTCGCTGGAGCCGCTCAACCGCCCTGCGCTGGGCCTCATCGGATTTATAGCCGCGATGCTCCAGCGCGTGCTCGTAAAACTGCGTTACATTCATAGGCTTCTGTTCACTGGTTTCACGACCATCACACGGTTCTCCCGGCGAAAAAATGGGCGAGCCTCAGCTCGCCCACCGCAATCGAATAAATGACAATCAGGACTGCAACAACCGCGCGTACCCTTAGGACCCGCGCTATTGCGGATTCAGGTCAACAGTAACACGCCCGGGATATCCGCGTCCGCCGCCCATGCCGAGCGGCACACTCAATCCCACGCCGACACCGACATTGCCGCTGCCGCCACCGACCCCGAGGCCAACGCTGGAACCGTACGGAGCACTGGAGGACGGTTTATAAACCACTTCCGAGGTCCGGTAGCCTTCCTTGTCGCACACCACCCGCAAGTCGCCGTTGACGCTGCCGACATTCACCGAAGCCGGTGTCGTGACAGTCCAGCGGCCGCTGTTGGTGTTGACCACACATCTCGCGCCCGGCACCGCCTGCCCCCTGCTCACGGTCTCGACGGCGATGCCATCGCTGCCGCCGGATCCTGTCGAAGCACACGCCGCAAGAGCAATAGGCAACAACAGGATCAGATGACGCATGGGACAACTCCTAGAAATTAAGCGAACGCTTGTCGACCGCCAACGCGGCTTCTTTCGTCGCCTCGGACAAGGACGGATGGGCATGGCAAATCCGGGCGATGTCTTCAGCAGACGCCCGGAATTCCATCGCGACCACCGCTTCCGAGATCAGCTCGGAAGCCATCGGGCCGACGATGTGCACGCCCAGGATCTCATCACTCTTGGCATCGGCCAGGAACTTGACCATGCCCGAAGTATCGCCGAGTGCACGGGCACGACCGTTAGCCAGGAAGGGGAAGGTACCAGCTTTGTAGGCGATACCTTCGGCCTTCAATTGCTGCTCGGTCTTTCCGACCCATGCAATTTCCGGTGATGTATATATGACCCAGGGAATTGTATTGAAGTTCACATGGCCATGCTGACCAGCAATACGCTCGGCAACCGCCACGCCTTCCTCTTCCGCCTTGTGTGCCAGCATTGGGCCACGAACTACGTCGCCCACTGCCCACACGTTCGGCAGGCTGGTCTTGCAGTCGCCGTCGACCGCGATGAATCCGCGCTCGTCTAGCTTCAGGCCCACGCCTTCTGCATTCAGGCCGATCGTGTTCGGGACGCGGCCGATCGAAACGATCAGCTTGTCGAAGACCGCTTTCTGCTCGGTGCCCTTGTTGTCGGTGTACACGACAGTAACGTCTTTCTTGCCGGCCGTAATGGCGCCGATCTTCACGCCCAGATTGATCGACAATCCCTGCTTGGTGAACATCTTGTGCGCTTCTTTGGCAATCTGCTCATCCACTGCGCCAAGGAAAGTCGGCAGCGCTTCCAGCACCGTCACTTCGGCACCGAGGCGGCGCCAGACACTGCCCATTTCCAGGCCGATCACGCCCGCGCCGATGACGCCGAGCTTCTTCGGTACGTCGCCAATGGCGAGCGCGCCGGCGTTGGACAGAATCAGTTTCTCGTCGAAATCAGCTCCCGGCAAAGCACGCGGGTTCGAACCGGTAGCCAGGATGATGTGCTTGCCGCTAATGCTTTCTTCGGAAGCGCCTGCGACCTTGATCTCGTAGCCGTTCGCGTCGGCTTTGACAAACGATCCGCGGCCGTGGAAGAAGGTGACCTTGTTTTTCTTGAACAGGTAAAGAATGCCGTCGTTGTTTTGCTTGACGACGTTATCTTTGCGTCCGAGCATCTTGCCGAGGTTCAGTTCGAGGCCTTTGACTTCAATCCCGTGATCCGCGAATGCATGGCCGGCATGCTCGTAGTTTTCGGACGATTGCAGCAGCGCCTTCGAGGGAATGCAACCGATGTTGGTGCACGTGCCACCCGGTGCCGGGCCGCCTTTTTCGTTTTTCCATTCGTCGATACACGCCGTGGAGAAACCCAATTGTGCGGCGCGGATAGCCGCTATATAACCGCCGGGCCCACCGCCGATGACCACCACATCAAAATTTTTTGCCATATTTTTTCTAACCTAGTTAGCCGCAAACAGACAAGGACCAGGGGGCGGGGCAGTGGTAACACCAATCCCCTGCCCCGCGATCCTCGCGCTATCCATGCATAAGTTTTACAGGTCCAGCAACAAGCGGGCCGGATCTTCCAGAGCTTCCTTCATCGCCACCAGGCCGAGCACAGCTTCGCGGCCGTCAATGATGCGGTGATCGTAGGACATCGCAAGGAAATTGATCGGGCGAATCACAATCTGGCCGTTTTCAACAACCGGACGGTCTTTGGTCGCGTGCACGCCAAGGATGGCGGACTGCGGCGGGTTGATGATCGGGGTGGACAGCATCGAACCGAACACACCGCCGTTGGAAATCGAGAAGGTGCCGCCCGAGAGATCGTCCAGCGTCAGCTTGCCGTCCTTGGCCTTCTGGCCAAATTCGGCGATCTTTCTTTCGATATCGGCGATCGACAACTGGTCGGCATCGCGCAGGATCGGCACAACCAGGCCGCGCGGGGATCCGACAGCGATACCGATGTCGAAATAGCCGTGATAGACGATATCGTTGCCGTCCACCGATGCGTTAAGAATCGGATACTTTTTCAGGGCCGCTACAGCTGCCTTGACGAAGAACGACATGAAGCCGAGCTTGACGCCATGCTCTTTCTCGAACTTGTCCTTGTACTTGTTGCGCAGCTCCATGACCGGCGCCATGTTCACTTCGTTGAACGTGGTCAGGATGGCGTTGGTCGATTGCGATTGCAGCAGGCGCTCGGCAATACGTGCGCGCAGGCGGCTCATAGGCACACGTTCTTCCGGACGGCCTGCGAGATTCACGCTCACCGGCGCTGCGACTGCCTGCAATGCAGGTTTGGCCGGAGCGGCGGGTGTTGAAGGTGCAGCAGGTGCCGCCTTGTTTTCAATGACGTTGAGCACGTCGCCTTTAGTAACGCGACCGCCTTTGCCGGTGCCGGAGACCTGGTCGGCGGACATATTGTTGTCAGCCATGATCTTTGCTGCGGCAGGCATCGCGACACTGCTGGATGCGCTGGAAGCAACTGCGGCGGCGGCCACCGGAGCTGCTTTAGCCTCGGCCGGCGCGGCTGTGGCAACAGGCGCCACAGCGGCGGCTTTCGCTTCGGTATCAATCTTGGCGATCACTTCGCCGGCAACGACGGTGCTGCCGTCACCCTTGAGGATTTCGGTGATGACGCCGGCGTTCGGCGCGGGCAATTCGAGCACGACCTTGTCGGTCTCGATATCGATCAGGTTTTCGTCGCGGGCAACAGCCTCGCCGACTTTCT
Source organism: Burkholderia sp. (assembly GCA_028292565.1). The sequence continues at coordinate 8,668 of JAQGMD010000447.1, forward strand.
TATGCCACTGCAGCAATGTCGCTTCGGCGACGGACTCCGACAGTTGCGGAACTTTGACTTCAAGAATGGCCATCTAACTCTCCGTTTCGGTAAGTGAGAGCACCATGAGTCAGGAATTCGCAGAAGGAAATGGATGGAATACGCGTCCACATGCATGGCTGCGCATGGCTACAAATACGCGCAAAGGCAGACCCTTGCGCCGTTTGGCGCCGCGCCTGGCATCCCATCAATTCACTGTTCCGACGAATCCTTCACTCAGGGCACTAGCTTCACGCCAGCCTGTGGCGTGAAGCCGGGGATTTACTTCGTAAGGACAAAACCCTTGAGCTTGGAAAACGCCGTATCGATCAGCGCCTTCTGCTGCGCGTAGTGCTTGTCGTAATAGCCGACTGCGGGCGACGCGCTGGCAGGACGACCTGCGTAGGCCAGCTTCTGCCCCTCTTCCAGATTCTCGAAAATATTGTGCTGAATCTGGAACCACGGGCCCTGGTTTTGCGGCTCGTCCTGCGCCCACACCAGTTCCGTGAAGTTCGGGAATTTCTTCAACTCTGCTGCGAAAGCCTTGTGCGGGAACGGATACAGTTGTTCGACACGGACGATGGCCGTATCGGACTGTCCACGCTCCTTGCGGGCATTCACCAGGTCGTAATACACTTTGCCGGAGCAAGCCACGACGCGCTTGACCTTCTTCGGATCAATCTTCTCGTCGACCTCGCCGATCACGGTCTGGAACGAACCCTTGGCCAACTCGGACAGCGGCGAACCGGCATCCTTGTTACGCAGCAGCGACTTCGGCGTCATGATGACCAGCGGCTTGCGGAACAGACGGATCATTTGGCGGCGCAGCAGGTGGAAAATTTGCGCAGCAGTGGTCGGCTGCACCACTTGCATGTTGTTGTCGGCGCACAGTTGCAAATAGCGCTCGAGGCGGGCGGATGAGTGCTCCGGACCCTGGCCTTCATAACCGTGTGGCAGCATCATTACGAGACCCGATGCGCGGCCCCACTTCACTTCGCCGGAGCTGATGAACTGGTCAATCACAACTTGCGCACCGTTGGCGAAATCACCGAACTGCGCTTCCCAGATCGTCAGTGTGTTCGGTTCTGCGGTGGAGTAGCCGTATTCGAATCCGAGTACCGCTTCTTCCGACAACACCGAATCGATCACCGCGAACGGTGCCTGGTTGTCGGCGACATTCTGCAGCGGGATATAGCTGCCCGCATCCCAACGTTCACGATTCTGGTCGTGCACGACAGCGTGACGGTGTACGAATGTACCGCGACCCGCATCCTGGCCGGTCAGCCGCACTGCATAGCCGGAGGCCACCAGCGATGCGTAGGCGAGGTGTTCGCCCATGCCCCAGTCGAGGTTTATTTCGCCGCGGCCCATTGCTGCACGGTCGCCCAACACCTTCTCGACCAGCGGGTGCGCCTTGATGTTCTCTGGAACCACTGTGATGCGCGATGCCAGGCGTTTCAATTCCGCCAACGGCACTGCGGTATCAGCCGCATCGGTCCACTTGCGGTTGAGGAACGGCATCCAGTCAACTGCGTACTTGCTCTTGAAGTTCGAAATGACCGGATCCACCGTGTGGCGGCCGGCATCCATCGCATCGCGATACGCCTTGACCATCGCATCGCCGCCATCGGCGGGGATGGTGTTCTGGGTAGCGAGTTTGTCCGCATACACTTTGCGGGTGCCCGGGTGCTGGGCGATCTTCTTGTACATCAGCGGCTGGGTCAGCGCCGGTGTGTCCTGCTCGTTGTGGCCCAGTTTGCGGAAGCAGATGATGTCGACAACGATATCCTTCTTGAACTCCATCCGGTAGTCGAGCGCGATTTGCGTCGCGAACACGACTGCTTCCGGATCATCGCCGTTGACGTGCAGTACCGGCGCTTCGATCATCTTGACCACGTCCGAGCAATACAGCGTCGAACGCGAATCGCGCGGGTCGGAAGTGGTAAAGCCGATCTGGTTGTTGATCACGATGTGCACCGTGCCGCCGGTGTGGTAACCACGGGTTTGCGCCAGGTTCAGGGTTTCCATCACAACGCCCTGTCCTGCGAACGCGGCATCGCCATGCACCAGGATCGGCAGCACCTGCGAACCCTCCTTGTCGCCGCGACGCTCCATACGCGCCTTGACCGAACCTTCAACCACGGGGTTGACGATTTCAAGGTGCGACGGGTTGAACGCCAGCGACAGGTGGACCGGACCGCCCGGGGTGCTGATGTCGGACGAGAAGCCCTGGTGGTATTTCACATCGCCGGCCGGCAGGTCTTCAGCGTGCTTGCCTTCGAATTCGGCAAACAGGTCTTGCGGCATTTTGCCGAGGGTGTTGACCAGCACGTTGAGGCGGCCGCGATGGGCCATGCCGATCACGATTTCCTGTACGCCCTTTTCGCCGGCGCGCTGGATAGTTTCATCCAGCGAGGCGATGAAGCTTTCGCCGCCTTCGAGCGAGAAGCGCTTCTGGCCGACGTATTTCGTGTGCAGGTAACGCTCGAGGCCTTCGGCCGCGGTCAGGCGGTCGAGGATATGTTTCTTCTTCTCCGGGGAGAATTGGGGGGTCGAACGTGACGACTCGAGGCGCTCCTGGATCCAGCGTTTTTGCGCCGGGTCGGTCACATACATGAATTCCGCACCGATTGAGCGGCAGTACGTGTCGCGCAGCGCATTCAGCATTTCGCGCAGGGATGCGGTTTCAGGACCAAAATACGTATTGCTGATATTGAACACGGTGTCCATATCGGCATCGCTGAAGCCGTAGAAGCTTGGCTCCAGCTCGGGGATATTCGGACGCTCCTGGCGCTGCAGCGGATCGAGATTCGCCCAGCGGTTGCCGAGGAAACGGTAGGCTGAGATGAGCTGGGTGGCAGCGACGCGCTTGCGTCCCATTTCGACGTCAGGTGATGCCGTTACGGTGCGAATCGGACCTTGCTTGGCACGCTCTGCGAATGACGCAATGACGGGCGCGTGGGCGACGTCAGGTTTGGCGGAGCCATCGACAGCGGGAACGTGCTGCATGGCGTCGAAATACGCGCGCCAGTTGTCAGGTACGGAGCCGGGATTGGTCAGATACGCTTCGTACAGTTCTTCAACGTACGGCGCGTTACCTCCAAACAAATAGGAGTTGGAGAAGTACTGCTGCATCATCTTGCTCACCTTTCTTTCGCGTTTCGCGAGATTAGATGGGTTTAAATAACCTTCCGCGACACGGCCTGACCGGTTAGCGGATCGCACATCAAGTTGTGGGGGAAGGGCTACGGTGACCTGAAGTGTTTCAGACGCGAGGATAGCATATTTATGTTGGCCAACCCAAGGAGTCGGTAGCCCTGTTTGACGGATTTGTACGACAGCAACAAGGTGATTGCCTTATGCGGAGGCGTCCCTTCCGCCGCGGACCGCCAGTCGCCAAAGTTCAGCGTCGCATGCGCGGGCACCTGCTCTTCTACGCACCACATTGCAGGCCGTTGGTGACGCAGACATAACCCTTTGCAAAAGTAAGGCCAATCCACAACCAGAACAGCAGGAAGAAGGTGACGAACGGGACGTGCCGATCAATGATCTGGCGCGGAGTGACCCGGCGCACCAGCTTTACCGCCGGGCTGCTGATAGTCTGCATCAACCGGTACACGACATTGCTGTCGCGCGACTTGCCGGCGAGGACCGCGAGTAGGCCCTGCCCTAGCAGGGTATATCCGGCGATTTCAACCAATACGCGCATCATGCTGATCAAAAACAGTTCCGGTGACGTCATGTGTTTTTCTCGTTGGTGATGACGGATCATTCCGTGCGGACAACGTATTGTATTTGATGCGCTTTACAAAGATTACGACGCGCGGTTAAAACCAATAATTACATGGGGATACATGAACTACGAAAAGTATCGCCACTACTATCAGGGCTGCCTGTTCGAAGCAGTCAGG
>JAQGMD010000015.1 GCA_028292565.1 Burkholderia sp.
AAGGCGTGAGGAGGAGCCATAGCGAGCTATGGCGACGACGAGCAACGCAGCAACGCGCCCGCTACGGCCAGCAAAATTGACCAACTTATTCCTGCGCGGTGCCTAAGCCTGCAGACAGGCTTGCGCAATCAATTTAAGACTGACGTCATGTCCTTACACTTCCAGGATCGACATTCGAGGAAACACAAAGCATGCAAATTCAGACCAATACCGATAACACCATTGAGCTTCATGAACCGCTGGCCAAGCACGTCGAGTCAGTGGTGAAAGAGTCCCTGAGCAGGTTCAGTGAGCACATCACGCGTGTAGAGGTTCATCTGGGCGAAACGAGTGATAAGAAGTCTACCAGCGGTGATCATCGCTGCCTGATGGAAGCGCGTCTTGAAAACCATCCGCCAATCGCGGCAAGCGATCACGCTTCCAGCCTGCATCAGGCGATTCACGGTGCGGCGGAAAAGTTGAAACGGTCGATAGACAGTACGCTTGGCCGGATCAAGGACAGTAACAAAGGTAGCCCCATCGTCGCCGAAGCAGGCCCCGAAGAAACCGAAGAAACCGAAGAGCGGTAGCGGCACAGTGGCCGGCATGGCGCCGGCCATGCTGCTTCAATCAAAATATCCAGGGAGTCCTTATGAAAATTCTTCTCGCTGCAGACGGTTCTGAATACACGACCAAAGCCATAGACTATGTAACCACGCACCTAGACTGGTTCAAAGATAATCCTGAGTTGCATCTTCTGCATGTGCACTCGCCCATCCCTGAAGGCCGTGCGAGGGCGGTCCTTGGCGACGCGGCGGTCGAGAATTACTACAACGAAGAATCCAAAGCCGCACTCGCGCCCGCAGAAAAGCTGTTGCGCCAGAAAGAGATTCCGTTCGAAGTGAAGTACATGATCGGCGATGTCGGCGAACAGATCCAGGCCTATGTCACGGAATACAAGATAGACATGATTGTGATGGGGTCGCATGGGCATGGCGCTCTTCAGAACCTGATCATGGGTTCTGTCGCTACCAAGGTGCTTGCGAGGACGAATGTACCGGTTCTGCTAGTGCGCTGACACACATATCCGAACATCCGCAAGTGGTGCCCCGGCGCATTTGCAAAAATTGGTATCCACAACGAATGAGGGGACAAGTCCGTTTTCTATAGTTCATAGCCGAACATATGGCGCTTCGTCCTCGACCGTCGTCCATCCGCGCTACGGGATTTTTTTTAGAGGTCAATCATGCGCACGATGAAAGCAGCAGTATTTCTTCGTCCGGGGAAAATAGTATTGGAAGAAAAGCCAATACCAACAGCAGGTCCGGGCGAAGCACTCATCAAAATCACGACCACGACGATTTGCGGTACCGACGTGCATATTCTCAAAGGCGAATTTCCGGTAGAAGCAGGGCGGACGATAGGCCATGAGCCAGTCGGCGTCATCGCAGCCCTTGGAGCCGGCGTCACTGGCTATTCGATAGGCCAGCGGGTCATTGTCGGCGCAATAACGCCATGTGGGCAGTGTCATCCTTGTCTTGACGGACATCAGGCGCAGTGCGGCGGCAAGGCTGCCGGAGGCTGGCGCTTTGGTAACACGATCGATGGTTCCCAGGCAGAATACCTGCTCGTGCCGCACGCCATGTCCAATCTGGAAGTGATTCCGGACGGGCTCACCGATGAGCAGGTATTGATGTGCCCCGATATCATGAGCACCGGTTTCGGTGGAGCTGAAAGCGGAGGGATCCGGATCGGCGACACGGTCGTGATCTTCGCGCAGGGGCCGATCGGGTTATGCGCAACTGCGGGCGCCAAGCTCAGGGGGGCGAGCCTGATTATCGTAGTTGATAGTGTGGAGTCTCGTCTCGAGGTGGCAAAGAAACTCGGCGCCGATGTGGCGATTGACTATACGAAAATCGATCCGCTATCCGAAATCATGCGCTTGACCAACGGGCATGGTGTCGATGTCGCCATCGAGGCGCTCGGTACCCAGCAGACTTTTGAGAGCTGCCTGCGGGCGCTCAAACCGGGTGGAACGCTTTCCAGTCTTGGCGTGTATTCCGGCAAGCTTTCAATGCCGCTTGACGCTTTTGCCGCAGGGTTGGGAGACCACAAAATCATTAACACACTTTGCCCGGGCGGCAAGGAGCGCATGCGCCGATTGATGAATGTGGTTGCTTCCGGTCGTGTTGATCTGCAGCCGATGGTGACCCATCGCTTCAAACTGGATCAGATCGAGCAAGCGTATGAACTGTTCGCAAACCAGCGCGACGGGGTATTGAAGATCGCTGTCACGCCGTGATTCCGACAACGGCATACCAGATTGCCTTGATCGGAGAAGCCAAATGAGCATCCGTAACCTGCAATATCTGTTTGGACCGCGTTCCGTCGCGGTCATTGGCGCGTCGAACAGACCGCATAGCGTCGGCGCTACTGTTCTTCACAACTTGGTGGAAGCAGAATTTGCCGGGGCCATCCTGCCAGTTAATCCCAAGTACGATACGCTTGACGGCCATCGGGTTTATCCGACGGTGTCGAGTCTGCCTATGGCCCCTGATCTGGCGGTGATCTGTACGCCTCCCGCAACGATTCCGGATATCGTCAGGGAACTTGGCGAACGTGGCACCAAGGCCGCGATTGTCATCACCGCGGGATTGGGCGCGGTCATAAATCAGCACGGGGTCAGCATGAAGGATGCAATGATGACTTCGCCGCGAACCAATATGCTTCGTATCATTGGATCGAATTGCGTCGGGCTAATGGTTCCTGCGATCGGGCTGAATGCCAGCTTCGCGCACACGGGCGCCTTGCCCGGCATGATCGCATTCGTTTACCTATCGGGCGCGTTGGTGTCCGGCGTGCTGGATTGGGCCTAGTAGCGCGGTATCGGTTTTTCGAAGTTCATTTCGTTGGGCGACAGCGCC